>JAJFIT010000222.1 GCA_021774775.1 Alphaproteobacteria bacterium
CCGGAGTATCGGACCGAGAAATACCGCTCGGAAAGGCTGGGCAAACTGATTTCCCAGGCCCGCTATTTGTTGATGGCGTCTCATATGGATCGTTTTCCGAGCCGCGTTGTTGCTGAAATTCGGGGCTGGGTCGATGACGAAAGCAATTCCCCTTTCTGGGATGCAATTGGCAGGCATTTTTTTGGTCTGGATTTCTATGAAGCTGACGATATTAACGGGCAGGGAAACAGCCAGTTTATCTCTGATTTGATGCCGACATTTCCCATTTACACTGCTATTTTACCCGAAGCGGCACAGGCCGTTGTCGGACGCCCCCACGACGGTGCCGTTCCAGCGGTGAAATTGCTGGAGCGCGAAGGGTTTCACTTCTCGGGCTCGGTGGATATTTTTGATGCAGGACCTTTGTTCGAAGCGCGCACTGATATGATCACATCTGTCCGCAACAGCGTTGAAGGCACGCTTGCCGGTAGCGTAGAAGGCGGCCACGGCGCTCATACACACTTGGCGGCGAATGTGGATATCGCCAATTTCAGGGTTGCCGCCACCAGTGTGGTTGAAGGGACAAGTGGCCTGTGGCTGCCCGAGAATGCTGCGTCTGCTCTCGGCGTCTCGGAAGGCTCTACCATCCGTCATATTGCGCTGAACACAGGCAAAAAACCCTCAGCAGAGGGGCAAGCGCAATGACCCATTTTATCGCAGGTAACTGGCATAATGGAACCGGACAGTCTTTCCAGTCTACCAACCCGGCAAACGGCGGGGTCGTCTGGAGCGGCAGAGAGGCAGGCGGGGAACAAGTTGTTGCTGCTGTCGCGGCGGCGCGCGCGGCGTTTCCCGCATGGTCAATGGCGGCGCAAGACGAGCGCACAGCGACCGTTCGGCGCTACGCTGAACTGGTGGCAGAGAAAAAGGCAGAGCTTGCCAAGTTGATTTCCGATGAAGCAGGCAAAGTGATGTGGGACGCCCTCGGTGAAGCCACAGCCATGGCAAACAAGATCGAAATATCATTGAAAGCTTACGCGGAACGCACCGGGTCTCGCGAGGCGGTGAACGGTGCCATTCGCTCCAAACTATCGCACCGGCCCCACGGCGTGATGGCGGTGTTTGGGCCCTATAATTTCCCTGGTCACTTGCCCAATGGCCACATTGTTCCGGCGTTAATTGCCGGTAATACTGTTGTCTTTAAACCCAGCGAACTAACGCCCGGCGTGGCCGAAATGATGGTGCGCATATGGGACGAAGCCGGGCTGCCAAAAGGCGTGCTGAATTTGGTTCAGGGCGCGCGCGACACTGGTGCCGCGCTGGTAGCATGCGACGATATCGACGGGCTGTTGTTCACCGGCAGCGCAAACACCGGCCTTGCCATATCCAAACAGCTCCTGGGACGGCCACAGGTTATTCAGGCGCTGGAAATGGGCGGCAATAATCCGCTGATCGTACACGAAGTTGACGATTTGAATGCTGCTGCGGTGCTGACCATCCTCTCGGCTTTTGTCAGCTCGGGCCAGCGTTGCACCTGTGCACGCAGGCTGATTGTGCCGGTGGGCGCGAAAGGCGACGCTTTTGTCGCTGAATTGGCCACCATGATCGATACAATTATTGTTGGCGCAGGGGCCGATGAACCTGAACCCTTTATGGGCCCCGTTATCAGCACGGCTGCTGCAGACAGCGTTCTCAAGGCGCAGGAGGATTTGGAAGCGGACGGTGCCACGATTATCCGCCGGTCCGGGCGCTTGCCCGGGGGCGACGCCTTTCTTTCACCGGGCCTGATCGATGTAACCGCGGCCGTGAACCGACCGGACGAGGAAATATTCGGCCCCATCCTTCAGCTTGTCCGGGTTGATGACTTCGGTGCTGCGATCGCAGAAGCCAACAACACCAAATACGGCCTGGCATCAGGCCTGATATCGGACAGCCGCGAACTGTATGACTATTTCTTCCCGCGCTCTCGGGCTGGTATTGTCAATTGGAACCAACAGCTTACCGGCGCGGCGTCGACGGCGCCGTTTGGCGGTATTGGTTGGTCCGGCAACCATAAGCCCAGCGCTTACTATGCGGCAGATTACTGCGCTTACGCGGTTGCAACCATGGAGCAGGCTGACGGCGTTGTAACTGTTGCGGCACTACCCAAAGGGCTGAAAAGTGAAGGAACGGGGCAATGAATTGGCGTGAAGTAAACTTCGACGGCATTGTGGGGCCAACCCACAATTATGCTGGCCTGTCATACGGCAATGTGGCGTCGGCGAAAAACGAAGGCTTGGTTGCCAACCCGCGCGAGGGTGTATTGCAGGGACTGCAAAAGGCACAGCATCTGCGCAGTCTCGGCATGACCCAGGGCGTTTTGCCGCCGCATGATCGCCCGCATTTGGCGACGTTGCGCAGTCTGGGGTTTACTGGCAGCGACAGCAAAATGCTAACCGACGCCTGGGCATCCAGCCCGGCTTTGGTGCGCAATATTTCGTCGTCGGCAACCATGTGGACCGCCAACGCGGGCACAATTTCGCCGTCGCCGGACACCCGGAACGGTAAAACCCATTTCACCCCAGCCAATCTGGCGGCCATGTACCACCGGTCAATCGAGCATGAGACGACCGGCGGGATACTGAAAGTTATGTTCCCTGAAGGAGATCATTTCCAGCATCATGCCGGCTTGCCCGGCGGCACCCACATGGGCGACGAGGGCGCAGCTAACCATAACCGTTTTTGCCGCGACTACGGCGAGGCAGGAACTGCATTGTATGTTTATGGCCGCAGTGCCTTTGATGTGGCGAAAGAGCTGACCTTCCCGGGCCGCCAAACCCTGGAAGCCAGCGAAGCCATCGCCCGCCAACACGGGCTGCGCGGCGGCAAGGCGGTGTTTGTTCGCCAGAACCCGGGGGCGATTAACGCAGGCGCATTTCACAATGATGTGGTAGCGGTTTCCAATAAAAATGTCTTTTTCTATCACGAGGAAGCCTTTGAAGACCCTGCCGACATGCAAGAACAGTTGCGCCGCGCCGCGCCGGAGATTGACTTCGAGTTTGTCGAAGTGCCCAGTGCCAAGGTGCCGCTTTCGGATGCGGTCAAATCCTATCTGTTCAATAGCCAGCTTCTTTCGCCGCCGGGTGCCGACAACATGCGACTTATTTTACCGATAGAGGTGAGCGAAACAGCCAGCACCAAGGCTTACATCGAAGAATTGCTTGGGTCAAACGGCCCGATAGGTGCGGCAGACTTTCTGGATGTTCGCCAAAGTATGCGCAACGGCGGCGGTCCGGCATGTCTGCGGTTGCGCGTGGCGCTTTCAGATGACCAATTGTCGGCGATGGGCGCAAATTCGGTGCTTGATGACGAGCTGGTGGCAACCCTTCAGGATTGGGCTGGCAGACATTACCGCGACCGCGTGAGCGCTGATGACCTGGGTGACCCGCTGTTGATGGAAGAGTGTTTCGCTGCGCTCGATGAATTGTCTCAAATACTGAAGTTGGGCAGCGTCTATGACTTTCAGCGCTAGATGCGCCGCTTTGTTTAGACCGCTGTGTCGGCCACAAAAATTAAACAACACCAGTTCTGGCAGCCGGTGTTTTTTCGGTTAACCCTCAGACGATGAGAAAGCGCCCCTTACTCGGTGTCCGGTAAGCCAGCACCAATATCCAGAAACACCTGCTCGTGGTGCTCTACCGAAACATTTTTGTCTTCACTAAGATGGTCGCTAACTTTCGTGGCCGAGCGAATAACGCCGGTGCCAATGAAGAAATTTGCCTCGCCTTCTTCGTTTAGCAGGGGTAGTTGCACCGTTCGGTAAACAAAGGGTCGCTCACTCATATTAGCGCCCCAGCGGTTCAATACGCCCGCACAAGGTTTGGAGCGCAGCTGCTGGTAATATGAAACCTGTTCCGGCCTGCTTTGCAGGTGCGTTAGAGTAAAAACATCCTTGCCGGTTATATCCTCACCCAGCGTTTCAACCAGTTTGCTGCCACACGCGAGAACAATTAATTCGCCGGGTTCGCGCCATTTGCTCAGGTATATTTCATCCAGGTACGGCGCTATCGCCGTTAGGTGAAATTGTGCACGCCGCGGGCAAATTTCGTCGCCTTCGCGCGGCAGATCATACCAATAACGCGCCAACGCTGCTGTTGCGTCGCTATAGTTCAGCGCTTGAAAAAACGAGTCTGTCCAACTGGGTATTGGCATGGTTTTCGCCAAATATATTTGTTTATAGTGCAACGATAGCGGGTATTAGGTAAAAAGGAAAGTCTGTAGAAGATATTGATTTTTCAGCCTAATTTCTTTTCCATTGGTGCTTGGTGTACGCTAAGGTTGGTAAGCCGAGCATTAATTATCGCCGGTTTTTTCTCATTTTCGAGCAGAAAATTCTGAATTTCCGATTTGATCGGCGTTGCCTTGATAACACCGACAAAAAAGTTGGCGTTGCCACTTTTATCCAACAACGGCAGTTGCAGAGCCATGGCTATCAACTGACGCGCCGGTTTTGATACAGGATGTTCTGACACACCTGCGAACCGGCCGGTTCGCATTTTCTGGTAGAAGTCCTGCAAAATATGCTGGTTGCCCGGGACCGAATTTGCCATGATGTTATTGCCGGTAGTGTCGGTGCCGGTAACGTCCGTCGTGCGCGAACCCGCCACCCGTATCAGTACATGGTCGCCGTCGGTCCATTCGGCTAAAAAAACATCAGGCAGATATTTGCCCATCTTCATTGGCATGAAGTCTTTTTTATTGGGGCACATAGTACCCGGAGCCCTGAGGGATATCCAATAATCCAGCAGGGCGGCGGCGCTTTTATTAAAGCGCAGCTCGTCGTATAAATTGTTCATTTCTCGAGGCCTTAACTCAAAACATCAAACTCAAAACGTACTACTCAAAACTAATACAAACAAAAACGAAACGTCCGTTCTGTTATTCCCTACGTATAAACTATTCCCCGAGCACCAGAAACGCGTTGTTAACCATAAATTTCACGAATTACAACAGCTTCGTGATTGGACGTTATCGGGCAGCTTGCCTATCTATGAAACGAAAGGGGCAAACATATGCTAATCGAGCGATCCGAACGCTGGCAACAGAGCGAAAATTCTGTAACCAGTGAAACAATTTACCTCAACAGGCGCCGCTTGCTGGCGGGTGCCGCAGTTGTCGGTGCTGCTGCGCTTGCCCCGTCGGTTTTTGCCCAGCGTGACCGGGTGCTGAAACCGCTGGCGGCGCGCCCCACATCATTTGATCCGGGCGAATCACCCACGTCTGAAGCTGCAATTACCCAATATAACAACTATTATGAGTTCGGCACAGGCAAGGGCGACCCGGCGGAGAATGCCTGGCGTTTGAAGCCTGCACCCTGGTCAGTGAAAGTGGACGGCCTGGTGGACAAGCCCGGCACATATGCGCTGGAAGACCTCGTGGACTTTAACGCGCTGGAGGACCGCATATACCGGCTTCGCTGCGTTGAGGCATGGTCTATGATTGTGCCGTGGGTCGGCATTTCGCTCGCATCTGTATTGAAAAAGCTGGAACCGCAAAGTGGGGCCAAATATGTGGCCTTTGAGACATTGGCAGACCGCAAGCAAATGCCGGGTCTGCGCTGGCCGGTGCTGGATTGGCCCTACACCGAGGGTTTGCGCCTGGATGAGGCGATGAATGACCTGGCCTTTCTCGCGGTGGGCCTGTACGGCAAGGAGTTGCCTAGCCAAAACGGCGCACCGCTTCGCCTTGTTGTGCCCTGGAAATATGGCTTCAAGTCGATCAAGTCGATTGTGCGCATATCATTGACCGATACCCAGCCAGCGACCAGCTGGAACATTTCCGCGCCCCGTGAATACGGTTTTTATTCCAACGTCAACCCTCAGGTTGATCATCCACGCTGGAGCCAGCGTCGCGAGCGCCGGATCGGCGAATTTGGGCGCCGCGAAACCGCAATGTTCAATGGATACGGTGATCTGGTCGGTGACATGTATGCTGGCATGGACCTCGGTAAAAACTACTAAGTTGTACCCATGGAAACCACCTTCTTGACCCATACTATGCCGTCCATCAGCAGCAAAGATCTGCGGCGTTTTGGTAAACCGTTGGTGTTTGCCCTGATGCTGTTGCCCGCCGTTTGGCTGGCCTGGAATTGGTGGCTGGCGTATGGCTTTCAGCCCAACGGCCTTGGGTTCAACCCGCAGGAAACTTCAAACCGTTTCACCGGGGACTGGACCCTGCGTTTCCTTTTGTTGTCGCTTGCTGTAACGCCGTTTTCCAAACTGATCCGGTCACCCAAGCCGCTTTTGTTCAGGCGGATGATCGGCCTGTTTGCCTTCTTTTATGTCACCTTGCATATCACCAGTTATGTGTGGCTGGATATGTTGTTTGACTGGGTTGAACTGTGGGCGGATGTGTTGAAGCGTATCTATATCACCGTTGGTTTCACAGCGTTTTTGATGCTGGTGCCGCTGGCGGTTACCAGCACCGCTGGCTGGGTAAAACGCTTGGGAGCCAAGCGCTGGCAGCGTCTGCATAAACTGGTTTACGCGATCGGTATACTCGGTGTTATTCATTTCATTATGATGCGCAAAGGCTTCCAGATTGAACCTTTGATCTATGCGGGCATGCTAGCCGCGTTGTTGGTATTTCGAGTTCAAAAGCACCTGCAAAAGACCAAAAGGATCACGGGTTAGCGTTGCTTGCGCTCAGTCGCCGCGTTTCAATACCATGACATTGGTGATCAGTTGCATCACCAACTCTTCTTTTTGGTTGAAAACACTGTATTTGGATTTCACCAACCCCAGATTTGACCGTGATTGGCTCTCGCGTTTTTCGATCAGTTCGCCGCGTACTGACAAGGTGTCGCCGGGGAACACCGGTTGTTTCCACTTGATGCCGTCCACGCCGGGCGAGCCCATGCCTGCGAAACCCTGTTCCTTCATATGGTCCACCAGAACACGCATTGTCATGGCGCAGGTGTGCCACCCGCTTGCGCACAGGCCGCCGAACACCGACTGTTTTGCCATTTCCTCGTCCATATGAAAGGGTTGCGGGTCATATTTTGACGCAAATTCGATCACTTCTTCTTTGGTAACCCGGTAAGAACCAAAGGTTTCCTGCTTGCCGAGTTCCAGGTCTTCGTAAAAAACTTTAAACATGATTTGCCTCGCAAATTTTGGTTGACGGTGGCTGGTCTATTGAAAAATGGGCCGCTGCGCCGGTGGGTCAAGATATTGCCGCGACAGCACTTTGAATAGGCCCTATTTAGAATTGTTGGTGCTTGTCGTCGTCTGTGTCTTGTGGGTAAGCTAATCCAGCGCAACACACAGAAGGGATCGGTATGTTCCGGCGTCTCCGCAACTGTAACAATGTTGAAGACATGCGGCTGCTGGCGAAACAGCGCCTGCCGGGCCCCATATTCCATTATATTGACGGTGCCGCCGACGACGAGATCACCTGTCGGCGCAACAGCTCGGCTTTTGATGACTGTGACCTTGTACCAAATGTGCTGGCTGGTGTGGAAGACATCGACATGTCTGTCAGTGTTATGGGCAACACGCTGGACATGCCGGTTTTCTGCTCGCCGACTGCGTTGCAGCGGCTGTTTCACCATGACGGCGAG
>JAJFIT010000223.1 GCA_021774775.1 Alphaproteobacteria bacterium
GCCGGTCAGGGCATGAGCCTGTATAAAGGCGATATCTAACTGGCTAAATCTGCTTGAAAAGAAATGAAGGGCATCCACCGACAGTGAATGCCCTTCATTGTTGGTGCTAACCTGACGGCTTATTTCCCGGCAAATGTATCGCCGAAGAAATCACCCTCGTTCCAGCTTGGCCGCGCTGTATCATTGGCAATAGCGCTGGCAATCAACCAATTGGCATGAGCAAATTTCGCCGCCGCGTCATAGTCTATTCCCTGGCTCAGGTCGTCTCCCGGTGAATGATAGGTTTTGCTCAGGAACTCCTGGAAAATCTTACCGCCATCCTTACCGTTTACACCCTTATTCCAGCCCGTCATCAAAAACACCGCTGGGATGCCCTGCTGAACAAACCGGTAATGGTCACTGCGGGTAAAAATGCCTTCCTGCGGGATCGGATCGGGACTGAGTGAAACACTCAGTTGCGCCAGCGCCGCTTCGGTGATTGGCCCCAGGCTGCTGCGTTCAGCGCCGAAAGCAACAACATCGGTGAAATCATACAGCAATAACGGCATGTCCAAATTCACATTGGCCACCATGGCTTTTTTATCAACTGTTGGATAATGGGCGAAATATTCCGCACCCAGAAGGCCTTTTTCTTCGCCGGTAACAATGGCAAACAATATCGACCTGCGAGGCTTCTCACCCGAGCGGGCGTAGGCGCGCGCCACTTCCAAAAGCGTGGAAACGCCCGTTGCATTATCGAGCGCACCGTTATTGATTTTGTCATCGCCCTTTGCGGTTTCCGACACGCCGATATGATCAAGGTGCGCTGACAACACGACATATTCGTCGCTCAACTCGGGGTCAGACCCTTCCAAAACCGCAATCACATTGGGGCTGGTGAACTTGTCAGACAGGATACTTTCCCGTTTCAGGGTTGCACCTGCCGCCAGCGCAAACCCTTTTGGCGCGCCGTCCTTCGCAGCGGAGAGCACATCGTTATAGGACTTGGGGGCACCTTCGAAAAGCTGGCGCGCAACATTCTGGCTGATGGTTGCTGCCGCTTTTATCTTGCCGTCACCGACCCCACTACCAGCAGGCTCGATCCAATCGAAACTCTGTCGACCCAAAAATCGCTTCAGCCGGGAAAACGGCCTGCGCTTTTCGTCCGCGGCCGTGCTGACCGAAATGTACCCGGCGGCACCGCGGTCGATGAGCTGTTTCAGCTTAGTAGTACCTGAGCCGTGATGCGCCCGAATTTCCGTATTGAATGATGTGGGTGCACCCGAAAAAACAAGAACGATCTTGCCGTCAATATCCAGACCGTCCAGGTCATCATGACCAATTTCAGGTGCATGGATGCCGTAACCCGCAAAGACAATGTCCGCTGACACTTCGCCGTCAGGGGTGTTCACGCTGCCGTTCATGAAAAAATCGTCGGCCAGAACCAGTTGTTTTTCATCGTCTCCGACCCGGATGGACATCTCGGCAGAATCAACATTCACTTTAGCCTTGCGAAGCGGTACTTCCTGAAAATAACCACCGTCGCCAGCTGGCGTAAGACCCAGACGGGCAAATTCAGCGGCGACATAATTGGCGGCGATGCGGTACTCCTCAGAACCGGTGTCGCGCCCACGCATAAGATCGTCCGCCAGGAAAGTGACATCGGTCCTGATGCGGTCCGCGCTGAACATAACCCGGTCGCGTGCGGTTTGATCCCTAACATTAGAATCGCTTGTCGCAGTGCATGCGCCGACGGCAAGCAGGCCTGCCACCAATGTTGTGGTTTTAACTATTTTCATGAAATTTGTTCGAGATACCATCGTCCACCCTCGTTTCTTAATTTGCCCCGCTTTTAATCTTCCCGGATTTTAGTTTTACCAGCTTTGATTTTTCCAGCCATTGCCCCAGGAATATTGCGGTTTTCGTTCGCTACAATATATTTTAGTTATGTCCAGTCAATCTGACAGATAGCCAAATAAACCAAAGTCTAATTTGCCTGTTTTTTGCTAACCGGCCATTTCATTGCTTTAAGGCGTCTATAATCGCCCACATGCGGTCCTGGCCCCAAAAGGTTTCGCCGCCAGCGCGGAACGTTGGCACACCCCAACTGCCAGCGCGGAACATCTCTTCCCGGTTCGCATTGGCACGCTTTTCAGCGTCATCTTTTGAAATGGTTTTAGCAATCCAACTCTCGTCTAAACCGGCATTTTCAAGTATCTTCGCCAACCCCTTGTCGGATGTGCCGTCAATGCCCTGGGACCATACGCCAGCCATAAATGCCCTGAAAAACGCCAGCGCCTGGCCCCTTGTGCCGTCGTCAGTTTCCTCGTCGTCCATCAAAGCAAAACCGATACCCATTGCGCGCCAGGTTGCTGTACCCAACGGATCGCAAATAGCGCCAAACCGAACGCCTTCGATGTGGGCCTCACGTGCTGTGTCGGCCAAAATATATCGGCCTTTCGTGCGGGGAACATTCATGCCGCGCATCATCATGGGCAGAACAGGCCTCAGGTTAATACCCACACCTGTTTTTGCGGCAAGTTCCGTTATCAGGTCGACACCCACGTAGCTGAACGGGCTGCGAACCGAGAAGAAAACGTCAATGCTCTGGCCGGCGATTGTGCGCTCGAGCTCATCAAGGCCGTAGCGCCATAGCCGATGGACTTCAAAATCCACCTGTTCGTCGCCGACACCCAGGGCGTTCAACCGGCGTTCCAGATGATCCAATCGATCTATGCCAACATAAAATTCGCCAGCATAATAAAGGCTGGCACTTGCATAATGTCCAAGCTCACGTAATTTTTTTTCATTGGCCGTCAGCGTGTTTTCACCCACATCTGCCAGACCACAAATGGTTCTTACCGCATTCAGGTCACGGCGCCACAGAGCTGCGCCCACCTCAGCCGCCAGGCTAAAAAATGCCGGGTCGTGTTGTTTGCTGGCCAGATACCGGTTGGCCATGCCCACCGCCAGGCGGTCCGGGACAGTAGCGTCAAGTGAGAACCCCAGGCCATACAGCCGGGCAAGCCGACTGGCATCAATGATAGAATAAGCTTCGTAGCGCACCGGGTCCGGGTACATGTTGGCAGGAAGTTTTTCAACCACCAGTGGCTTCAGATCAATGGCGAAACGTGAGGCTATATCCGGTAACACCTGCACCATCAATTGACAGTAAGGATCATCGGTCCGGTGAAAATAATATACTGTGTGCGGCTTTCGGCGCAGACGGCGTGACACTTCCGCACGTAATCGGTTCAGCCGAACACGGGTTCGGCTGGTCAACCATTTCGCAACGTAGGTTTTTAAAGTGTTGGCCAGGCTCATTTACTCTGTAGAAGTTTATTTGTCCCCTGCCGCTTCTACCATCAAAACTGTGCCATCAACAGAGGTAACATTAACCATTGTACCTTTTGGCATATCTGGTCCGCGTGCCATCCAGCGGCTATCGCCCACTTGAACATGCCCCTGGCCATTTTTGATCGTTTCAACCACCAAAAACTGTCGGCCAACAAAGCTTTTCCCGCGATCATTGACCTGTGCGTCAGCAATTGTAGAAGCCCGTTGGTAAAAAAAACGATTGCCAACATAAATCGAAATTGTCGCGAGTATCGCAAAAATCAGCCCGTGACCTTCAAATTCCAGACCCGGAGCTATCCATGCAAAAATGCCTGTTACCGCTGCGGCCAGTCCAATCCATAAAAGATAAACCCCCGGGATCAGCATTTCGCCAGCGAGCAGCACCACACCAACCGACCACCAAAGCCAGTGAGCGTTTTCGGTCATCCAAATAATGCTATCTTCCATATGCCTACCTTTCCTGCTTGACGATTATTGGTGGTAAACGCCGCCAGCCACTCAATCGACTTGGGGAACCCCGCCAGGCCGCGACACAGTGTTGGTTTTGCCAATATCCTTAAATAGTTCTGCGATACCCCCAATTGAGCCAATAACGCCAGACGCCTCCATCGGCATAAAGACGAGTTTCTCGTTGGGCGAATTTGCAAATTCAGCAAGAGCCTCAACATATTTCTGTGCAACGAAGTAATTGATGGCCTGCGGATCACCGCCTGCAATGGCTTTGGAAACCATATCAGTTGCTTTTGCTTCTGCCTCAGCTTCGCGTTCACGTGCTTCGGCATCTCTAAAGGCTGCTTCCCGGCGACCTTCAGCCTCAAGAATCGCACCTCTTTTTTCTCCCTCAGCGCGCAAAATCTCCGCATTACGCAAACCTTCCGCTTCCAGGATCGCAGCGCGCTTATCGCGCTCGGCTTTCATCTGCCGCGCCATTGCGTCGACAATGTCACGCGGCGGCGCGATATCCTTAATTTCAATCCGCGTAATTTTTACGCCCCATGGTTGGGTCGCCCCGTCCACCACATTCATCAGACGGGCATTAATCTCATCGCGCTTGGACAATAATTCGTCCAAGTCCATCGACCCCATCACGGTCCGCAAGTTTGTCATGGTCAGATTTAAAATCGCTAGCGTAAGATTATTCACCTCGTAGCTCGCCTGAGACGCGTCGAGAATTTGAAAAAACACAACGCCGTCTGCTGCAACCATAGCATTATCTTTGGTGATCACTTCCTGCGTTGGAATGTCAAGCACTTGCTCCATCAGGTTTTGCCTGTGCCCAATACGCTGAAAAAAAGGAATTATCAGGTGAAAACCGGGTCGGATTGTTTTAATGTACCGCCCAAACTGTTCAATTGTATATTCGTAGCCTTGTCGCACTGTCACAACGGCAGAAAAAACTATAACAATCGCGAGAACGATGATTAACGAGACCAAAATTACTGGCATTTCAGGCATTTAACGCGCTCCTCATTCTGATATATGAAAATCCCCTGCATTATTATGTAGTAACTAATACAAGAAATAAAAAGGGGTAGACTGATCCACCCCTTTAAAATTGTGACCGATAAAAGGGTTAAAGCTGGCCCAATATATGGCTGGAGCTGGACACTTGAAACGCGCCGGATTCCTCAATATTCAGTGTTGTAACCACGCCGTTTTCCACAATCATGGCAAAACGCTGGGACCGAATGCCCATGCCGAAGCCGGTTCCATCCATCTCAAGGCCGACTGCCTTGGTAAAATCACCGTTGCCGTCCGCCAGCATGACAACTTTATCTTCAACGCCTGCATCCTTGCCCCACGCATGCATTACGAACACATCGTTCACTGACATGCAGGCAATGGTATCAACACCCTTAGCCAAAATGTCGTCGGCTTGGGTGATAAAACCTGGAAGATGTTTCGCCGAGCATGTGGGCGTAAACGCACCGGGAACAGCAAACAGTACCACTTTTTTCCCGGCAAAAAAATCATCAGTGGAAACCGGACCGGGGCCGTCGGCTGTCATTGTTGTCATCACCGCAGCAGGAATTTTGTCCCCAACTGAAATTGTCATCGCGCGCTCCATCAAAAAACAGGGTTAATAATTGGGCAGAAAGCCAGACTGTCCGGCCCTCTTACTTACCAAATTTTTACATGCTGAAGACGCAGGCACAAGGCCTATCGGGACGGTAGGTTGAAAAACCTGTCAATTGCATTGCCGCGACCGTCCGACATGGTCAATCGGACCGTCTTGCCCGACAAATCCAAACCCTTTTGGGTCGACATAATATCGAGAACAAAACGCGCAGACTGGCCGTCGGGCAAAATTCTCATTGTCGGCGCATGAAACTGGGTCGTTTCGTCCAATTCTACCAGCAAGTCTGCTTTGGTTAGCGGGTGCGCAGCCGTGGCCTCAACTACCAAATTCTGATAACCCGGCTTTCCGGCATATGAAACTGACTTGATGGCCAAGCCGTCGGGGCTTTCGCCGAAGCGTTTTGGCACGCGCGCCAGCCAGGTTTTAACTCTTGTGTCAGTTACAATCGTGCCTCGATCACCTTCAGCATCCAGTGTCAGCTGATACTCGGCCTTGAAGGGAACGCAGATTTCTTTGCAGACCATAAAATCGGCGCTGAGGGCCACGGTGCCCTGAGAGGCCTCGATTTGAAATGGGATCGCGACCTGCTTGCTGTAACCATATGTTTCCAAGCCGAATAGTTCGAAACGCTCAGGCACCGGATACAGGATATCCAGCTTTTTGCCGCCATGATAAATATTGACCGGAAGCCCAGCCTCGCCTGGTGAGCGCCAATATGTTTTCCAGCCGTCTTCCAGTTTCGCTTCCCAAGCCAAGAGAACTGACCTCTCGCCTATCGGGTCCAACACATCGCCGAACGCCGCCGCCACATCATTTGACGCAGCAATAATACGGGTTGAAAGCATGCCCTGATGGTCTTGCCACGGGGTCGTGCTGTCAGCCAAAACAGAGGGCGCACCACCGACAAAAAAGCCAGACAACAGTAGGGTAATCGAAACAAACAAACGCATTGGTAACTCCTTCAATGACGGGTTTGTAGCAAGTCTTCTCAGGATTTACCAATCCCAAAGCATCACTTTACCGTCAGCCACAGTAATCGCCCTTCTATGCCCTGACAATTGATCCGACGGCCTATATTATCCCGTATTGCTGGTTTGCACCGCCGTGCCAATTTCGCTAGACTAAAGCCAAAGCGAGTATTCGATGACAACAACCGGGTTTTTTGAAAACAAGCTGCTGCTGGCAATGCCAACGATGGGGGACCCTCGTTTTGAGCGCAGTGTTATATATATCTGTTCCCATGATGCGTCTGGCGCCATGGGTCTGGTGATCAACCAGGCACTGGACCATCTGACATTTGAGGGGCTTATGGAACAACTCGATATAGAAGTGGGCCCCAATGTACCGGATATCCCAGTTCTTGCTGGCGGCCCGGTTGAACCAGGCCGCGGATTTGTGCTGCATTCCGCCGATTTCGTTCAGGATTCGACAATGATTGTCAGTCAAACTCTCGCACTAACTGCAACCGTTGATGTTCTGAAAGCGCTGGCGGATCAGACCGGACCATCACGGCACTTGCTGGCGCTGGGCTACGCCGGATGGGGTGCGGGGCAATTGGAGCGCGAAATTCAGGGAAATGGCTGGATGATAGCGGATGCCGATGACGAAATTTTATTCAACACCGAACTGGACCTGATGTGGCCAAGGGCGATGGCAATGCTGGGAATTGATATCGCTATGCTGTCCACCGAAGCGGGCCACAGTTAGTAACTGGTAATTCACGCTAGTTTACAATTTCCTGAGCAGCAGCAGCAGCTATTTCCAATTTGAATGACGGCAAGTTCTGATCAATTGGCATTATGTCGCCGTCGGCCCGATTGAAAATTTGTTCCATATCCAGAACACGCAAGTCTATTCTTTGCTCTTTAAGCTTATTCGCCAAATTAAATGTTATCTGCTGCGGTGTGATCAAGTTCGGCGACGGCAGCAAAAACATGTCGTCGATCACACGGGACAGATTCTTTCGTCTATCTTGAAAAATTTGGTTATCAACGCTGACTGGCCTGATTGCCCCAACCAATACGGTTCCACCCAACACACGTTCATCGGCAAACGGCAGGGCCAACACTTCCAACTCATGGAAATAATCACCGTCAACGGTAAAGGCACCGCACTTCAAAACGCCGCAGCCCCGAACAATGGATAATGCATAGACCTCTTCGGCTATACCGCCATCACGACTGTTATCGAAAATAGTATCATATGTTTGGTCTGTCATACCGACGCCGACCACTTCCTCAAGCGAGGAGCCAGCCAGCCGGTACCTCAACGATCCGTCGTCATCCATTTCCAGAATGAACATCCAGCGCAATATTGATGTAAGACGACGGAGGTCCAGCAGTCGACGCGACGGCACCTGATCTCCGCCTCCAAGCGCATGCCAGTAATTTAAAAAATTATAAAGTTCCGGACCCAAATTGCATCCCCCATGCCCTGTCCAAGCGGGTCATTAGTATCATCTTGACGCAAAAGCTTCAAGAATTGATAAATTATCTAATTATTGGATCAAAAAGGGACATTTTTCGTAAATAATTTCATACAGTTAACGTTTTTGATACAACTGCAGCATCGCCGACGGCCGCGATAGACGGCTGGTCAACAGCGGCAAACTCAGCTGCAACAGCACCCACATCCTGTTGGGTAACGCCGTCAACATTTTCGATCATTTCCTGGACCGGGATCACCCTGTCAAATACCAAAAGCTGGCGGCCCAATTGCTCCATTCTCGACGTAGTTGCCTCCAGCGCCATCAACAGCCCTGCTTTGAGCTGGGCGCTCGCGATTTGAAATTCCTGATCTGTTGGGCCCGCGACAAGCGACTCCATTTCACCTTTGATAACCGGCACCATATCGGCAATCAGGTTGGGGCTGGTACCGGCGTAAATACCGAACAAACCGGTTTCCGCGTGACTGCTGGAAAAGCTATACACTGAATAGGCCAAACCACGGTGCTCGCGCACTTCCTGAAACAGTCTTGACGACATGCCGCCGCCAAGAATGGTGGAATAAATCTGGTGGGCATAATAATTATCATCATGAAATGATACACCGGGCCAGCCCAGCGTGAGGTGCAATTGCTCAAGCTCACGTTCCTGCATATGCACACCACCCACATAGTGCGCTGCCTCTGGTTTATTGCGCGATCCGATTGGCAGTTTTTCGAACTTCGCTGCTGCCAGCTCCACAAGCTGCTGGTGGTCAAGGTTTCCCACCGCTGAAACAACAATATTGCTGGCTAGATAATGAGTAGCAAGAAACTCCATCAGTCCCTCGCGGCTAAACCCGCGCACAGTATCAGCATCACCTAAAATAGTTCTGCCAATGGGCTGACCTTTGAAGGCTACACTTTGCAAATGATCAAAAACAATATCGTCGGGCGTATCAAGTGTCTGACCGATTTCCTGCAAAATCACATCTTTTTCGCGTTCAAGTTCTTCTGCGTCGCAGACGCTGTTGATCACCAGATCGCCCAGCAAGCCAACGGCCAACGACAAGTCCTCTTTCAACACCCGAGCGTAATAAGTTGTGTTATCGCGGGAGGTGAATGCATTCATATGACCGCCGACTGACTCGATCTCGAACGCGATATCGCGGGCAGAACGAGTTTTAGTGCCCTTGAACAGCATATGTTCCAAGCAGTGGGTCAAACCATTTTGAGTTTCAGTCTCAAAGCGCGCACCCACATCAACCCACACACCGATGGCAACAGTTTCAACCGTGCGGCGGCTTTCACTAACCACACGAAGGCCGCTAGCCAGTTTGGTAACCTGAACAGTCAAACGCTTGCCCCCTTGCGAACAAGTGCCTGCAGCGCCGCCATGTCATTCTCAAGCACCTGATACGCTTCTTCGCGTTCATACAAGTCAGCCATGTGCGGTGGCAGGTTTGGCGTAATACCAGTTGCTGCTTCCACTGCGGCACCGAACTTAACCGGATGCGCTGTTGAAAGGGTTACACGAGGGCTTTGCCCATCCAGCAGTTCAGCGGCTTTTAAGCCCACAGCTGTATGGGGATCAGCCATATACCCATCGCTTTCAGCAAGGGATGCCATAATCTGTTTGGTTGTAACATCGTCCACTTGTTGCGCCAGAAAAATATCACGAGCTTTGCTGATTTCGCTGTCGCCGAGGGCGATAGACCCGGTTTCAGCGAAGCCGTCCATATGACTGCGCACGGTGTCACTGTCTCGCCCAGCCAAATCAAACATCATGCGCTCGAAATTGCTGGATACCTGAATATCCATACTGGGTGAAATGGTTGCGTGCACATCGCCGTGCTCATAGCGACCGGTTTGCAGTGTTCGGGCGAGAATGTCGTTGCTGTTGGTCGCAATCACCAATTTACCGATTGGCAGGCCCATAGATCGAGCAATATAACCCGCATAAATATCACCGAAATTACCGGTTGGAACGCTGTAAGACACTGCCCGGTCAGGCGCACCGAGGGCAGTGGCCGAGCTGAAATAATAAACCACCTGTGCCATAACCCGCGCCCAATTGATTGAATTGACCGCCGTTAGGTTCACTTCATCGCGGAACGCCAGGTCATTGAAGCAGGCTTTCACCAGCGCCTGACAATCATCGAAAGTACCGTCAACGGCAATATTGACTACATTGGGTTCGATCACAGTCGTCATCTGGCGGCGCTGCACTTCAGAGACCCGGCCTTTGGGATGCAACATATAGATGGTGACATTATTGCGGCCTCGGCACGCCTCAATGGCGGCGGACCCGGTGTCGCCGGAGGTCGCCCCCAGAATAGTCAGTTTTTGCTGACGCTTGGCGGTGAAATGGTCGAAAAACCGTCCAAGCAGCTGCAGGGCAAAGTCTTTGAACGCAAGCGTGGGTCCATGAAACAGTTCAAGTACCCAGTTACCCGGCCCAAGCTGTACCAGCGGCGCAACGGCAGAGCGACGAAAAACATCGCTACCATATGTAGCATCCAACATGGCTTTCAGGCTTGCATCGTCAACCGAACCCTCGACAAATGGCTTGATAACTCTGAATGCGATATCCGCATAAGACTGTCCCGCCATGGCGCGAATTTCATCGGTAGAAAATGCCGGAAAAGCTTCAGGCACGTAAAGGCCACCATCGCGCGCAAGCCCGGTAAGGGTTACCCCTTCAAAATCAAGAACGGCGGCCTCGCCGCGGGTTGAAATATATTTCACTGGCCTATCACTCAACTAACTGATTATTGCGCCGAAAAATGCCGATCAGTCATACGGGCGCACCCCACAGGATGCAAGCGCAGACATAGGCTTCAAGCATTTTCGCTGTCTTTTTTATACCCAAAAGCCACATAAACCCCTATCAAACCCGCTGCGATACCGAACCAGGTCAGCATATATTCAAGATGGTTGTTGGGAATATTTATCCGTACTTGACTACCTTTCGGCAATGCGCGCGGCTCACCGCTATGATCTGCAAACAGTCTAAAATGGTAATAGTCCTTACTGTCCAAGCCATAATGAGTGGCAATCTCATGCACGTCAGCCAGATACCAATTGCCATTTTCCGCATCATTCTCTGGTGTAAAGCTACCTGCCACAGCGTTGGTCATCAATACGCCTCGAATCGAGATCGGTCCGGTTGGCAGCGGCGGCAAACTGTCCAGCTCGTAAGGCACCCAGCCAAAGTTAACAATAACCGCCCTGCCAAAGTCGCGCACCACGGGCTTGTATAGATGATACCCAGCCTTGCCTTGTAAATTGGTACCGTAAACCCGCACAGGGTCAGCGCTGCTGGCGGTGCCATCAAGAGAAAATCGGCGATACGCAACTGCAGCGGGATCATCAAGATGAACCGGAAGTGGCTCAGGTGCGGCGGCCAGGCCAGCTTCAATCGCAGCGACCATCTGGTTTTTTGGCCCGATTTTCTGCGCCTGCCATATACCCAAGCCCAACAACACAGTCAGTGCCAGTGTTGTCACCAAAGTTAAAGCCAAGCCGGGGTGGAAAGACGTTTTACTCATAATTTGGCCTTCTGCTCGTCCACCAACCCTTGCCGTGCATCATGGTGAAATTGCAGGGCGATCAATGTTGCCTTAAAAACCCTGAGCATCCAAACGCTACCCACAAGCGCAAACACACCCAGCGCCAACGCCAACGCCCAAATGGGCAAACCCAGAAAGCCGTATAGGGTAAAGCCCAAAACCGCGCACAGGCCGCCAAGCACCAAAATGACAAACACCTGTGCACCGTCGCCGGGATCAGCCGCCGAAAGATCGAAGCCACATCCTGGGCAGACTTCGTGCACTTCGAGAATATTATGGAACAGCGGCGCGCTGCCACAGTGCGGACAAACAGACTTGATGCCTGCCTTATAAGGTGAAACCGACCGGCAGGGCCGGTCGGTTTCACTATCATTTAACATTGGTTCGCCGGGCAATGCCTAGCCGCCCCATATGTATACGGCGACGAACAGAAACAGCCAGACCACATCAACAAAGTGCCAATACCACGCTGCAGCCTCAAGGCCGAAATGGCGCTCGGGCGAGAAATGCCCTTTGTAGGAACGACCCAAACACACAGCCAGGAAGATGGTTCCAACAAGAACGTGGAAACCATGGAAGCCTGTCGCCATAAAGAAGGTGGCACCGTATATACTGCCAGAAAACCCGAAGGCCGCATGGTTATACTCGTAGCCTTGCACCATGGTGAATGCTGCACCCAGCAGAACCGTCAACCAAAGGCCTTTTTTAAGGCCGTCGCGGTCGCCGTGCAAAATAGCATGGTGCGCCCAGGTTACCGTTGTGCCGGAAAGCAGCAGAATGAGCGTATTGATGAAAGGCAGATGCCACGGGTCGAATGTCTCAATGCCTACGGGCGGCCATACGGCGTCGTTGCCGATCACTTCCCAAAACGTCGCGCCGCTTGTAGGCACAATCGGGTATAGCGATGCGTTGAAGAAAGCCCAGAACCAGGCGACAAAGAACATCACTTCCGAGGCGATGAACAAAATCATGCCGTAGCGCAGGCCAATGCCAACAACTGGCGTATGGTCCCCTGTTTCCGCTTCTTTTACAACGTCTTTCCACCAGGCAAAAACCGTGTAAATCAACAGAGCAAACCCCAAACCAAAGCCCCAGGAGCCCCAGCTGCTACCTTCGATACCAAACAGCAATGCGTCTGGCTTCATGGTAAATACAGCACCCACCAGCGTAACAAAAATAGCCAAAGATCCAATCGCTGGCCATGGGCTTGGGTTCACCAGATGGTAGTCATGTTGCACTTCGCCTGACATGTAATCCTCCTCAATAAAGCGTCGGCCCCTCCGACTACTTTAATCCTGTTAGGTCAACGACCCGTTACTATGCTCGCATCTTCGTCGTCCATGACAAAGAACGTATATGAAAGCGTCACTTCAGTGACTTCATTCAGGTTTCGGTCCTCTTCAATCAAAGGATCGATAAAATAAACAACCGGCATAACAACCGTCTCGCCCGGCTTCAGCACCTGCTCGGTAAAGCAAAAACATTCCACCTTGGCGAAATAGAGACCGGCTTTGTGAGGCGCGACATTATAGGTCGCAGTGCCAACAATTGTCTGGTTAGTTGGATTGTGCGCCTCAAAGTAGGCCAGCCCCTGTTCACCAACTTTTAATTGCTGCGTACCTTGCTGCGGCTTGAAGTCCCACGGCATGTCACGGTGAACGTTGGCTACAAACCGAACCTTCATGTCCCGGTCTATGACTTGCGCATCAAACATTTCAGCGCGCTGGGTTGTGCCACCGTAGCCGGTTACCTTGCAGAAAAGATTATACAAAGGCACCGATGCATATGCGAGCCCTACCATACCGAGAACGACACTTACGGCTATTATTGCCAATCGGTTATTTTTCTTTGCAATTGCACTCACGGAGCCAGCCCCTTGATGCGAAAATAACTGATAATACCCAGCGCGATAACAAAGACGCCAAGCGACAAGCCGACAACACGGTTGCGCTTGCGAATTCGTTCAGCGTCTGCGTCAGCCGATTGAGCTTCCTTTTGATCCTGCTCGCTCATGCTACAAGCCCCCCAACGATCCGGTCGCCCGCAAGCGCGGCAAAAACACCAAACAAATAGATGATAGAGAACCAGAACAGCTTACGGTCTGAGCCCACCACACCGCGCCATACCTGAACAGCAAGGCTTAAAAATACCGCGCCCAACAAACTGGCAACAATTCCGTATAACATTCCTGCGAAGCCCATGAAATATGGCGCTACACCACAAGGGACAACCAGTATGCTATATAGAATTATCTGACGACGGGTCTCAGCCACACCGGCAACAACCGGCAGCATCGGCACGCCGACTTTTTCGTAATCTTTTTTCAGGTACAACGACAGCGCCCAGAAATGCGGCGGGGTCCAAAGGAAAATGATACCAAACAATACAATCGATTCGATGGTGACACTATCGGTAACTGCTGCCCATCCGATCATAGGAGGAAACGCACCCGCAGCCCCGCCGATAACTATATTCTGCGGCGTACGGCGCTTTAGCCACATGGTATAAACCACCACGTAAAAGAAAATGGTCAATGCCAGCAACGCAGCTGACGTAACATTAACAATCAAGCCCAGAAGAACCACAGACGCCACTGAAAGCGTCAAACCAAACCCCAGCGCGTCGCCCGGTGTTACCTTGCCCGCAGGCACCGGTCGGTTAGCAGTTCGCGCCATCACAGCGTCAATATCGGCATCATACCACATATTCAGCGCACCAGATGCCCCCGCGCCAACGGCAATTAAAATGATTGCTGCCAGCGCAAGCACCGGATGCATGGTGCCGGGTGCCGCCAGCAACCCGACAAACGCGGTAAAGATAACCAGCGACATAACCCGTGGTTTCAACAAAGCAATAAAGTCAGCCGCATCAGCCGTTTGCCCGGCAAAGGAGACAGGCGAAGCAGTGGACCGAACACCCACTTGGGCAGTTTGCTCTAATGACGTTGCGGAATCAGACACCGAAGTTCCTTTTGAGCGCTATCAGCCGCCCCCATCGGTGAGGGCGGCCAGCATTTACTTAATCTGTGGTAGTTCGTTAAACTGGTGGAACGGTGGAGGAGAAGAAATAGTCCACTCCAGCGTATTGGCGCCTTCGCCCCACTGGTTATCACCCAGCGTTTTCTTACGCGCCAGAGTGATGCCCATAACAGCAATGAACAGTATCACGCCAACCAGTGTTACCAGATAACCCCAGCTTGATACCCAGTTCCAATAGGCAAACTGCTCAGGATAGTCCACATAGCGGCGCGGCATACCCTGCAAGCCCAGGAAGTGTTGCGGGAAGAAGATCATATTCACGCCGATGAAGGTCACCCAGAACTGCAGCTTGGCCAACATGTTCGGGTATTCCTTGCCGGTCATTTTGCCAATCCAGTAATACAGACCCGCAAAAATCCCGAACACTGCACCCAATGACAATACATAGTGGAAGTGCGCCACCACATAATAAGTATCATGCAATGCAACGTCCGCGCCCGGATTCGAAAGAACAACCCCGGTAACGCCGCCCATTGTAAACAGCAGAATAAAGGCGATGGCATACATCATGGGCACGGTATATCTGATCGATCCGCCCCACATGGTCGCAATCCACGAAAAGATTTTAACCCCGGTCGGAACCGCAATCACCATCGTCGCTGCCGTGAAGTAGGCCTTGGTGTCAACGTCCAGGCCCACGGTATACATATGGTGCGCCCAAACAACAAAGCCGATAAAGCCGATTGCTGTCATCGCATAGGCCATGCCCAGATAGCCAAAGATTGGCTTTTTGGAGAATGTAGACACGATGTGGCTAATGATGCCGAATGCAGGCAGGATCATAATATACACTTCAGGGTGACCAAAGAACCAGAACAGGTGCTGGAACAAAATCGGGTCACCGCCACCAGCGGGATCAAAAAATGTTGTACCGAAGTTACGGTCGGTCAACAGCATGGTGATCGCACCAGCAAGAACCGGCAATGATAGCACCAGCAAGAAAGCTGTGATCAGGATTGACCAGGCAAACAAAGGCATTTTGTGAATGGTCATGCCCGGTGCGCGCATGTTGAAAATGGTGGTAATATAGTTGATCGCCCCCATGATCGACGAGGCACCAGCCACATGAAGCGAGAAGATCGCCAAATCCATTGACGGGCCAGGGTGGCCAACTGTTGACAGCGGCGCATAGGCGGTCCAGCCGCCGCCGAAACCATTCATGCCGGATGGGCCTTCAACAAAGGTCGACAGCAGCAGCAAAATGAATGCTGGCGGCATCATCCAGAATGAAATGTTATTCATCCGCGGGAAGGCCATATCTGGCGCGCCGATCATCAGCGGTACGAAATAGTTACCAAAGCCACCGATAAGGGCAGGCATTACCATGAAAAACACCATGATCAAGCCGTGGCCGGTGGTCAGCACGTTAAACATGTGCCGCGCCTGAGCATCATCCATCCCAAACACACTGGGGATAATTTGAATGCCCGGTTCCATCAGCTCCATTCGAATGAGACCGGACATGGCAAATCCAATCATGCCCGCAAAGAATGCGAACCAAATATACATAACGCCAATATCTTTATGGTTGGTCGAGAATAACCAGCGTTTCCAACCTGTCGGGTTTGCGTGAGCCATCTGCTCTTCCTTTCCCTGAGTTTCTTATCGACCAAGCGTTGGCGCAGGCGCGGCGGCAATGGTGCCACCTTGCAATGCAACCCAACGGGCAAATTGTTCTTTAGAGACGACTTCAACTGCGATCGGCATATAAGCATGGTCGCGACCACACAGCTCCGAGCATTGGCCGTAAAAGATACCGGTTTGATTGACCTCAAACCAGGTTTCGTTCAACCGGCCCGGCACAGCATCAAGCTTCACGCCGAAGGCTGGTACTGTCCAGGCATGCAACACGTCGGTTGCAGTCAGCTGAACCTTAATTTTCGTGTTAACCGGCAGAACCAATCGGTAATCAGCATCCAGCAAACGCGTATTCATTTTTGCCGGCCAACCCAGGAATGAGCTTAATTCTGCCTCTGCGGCAGCAAGCTTTGCAGGATCATCGAACGTCGCATTGTCAACAATGTTTGCGGTCAGTTCAAAATCACCGTGATCCGGGTAGCTGTAGGTCCAGTTCCATTGATTACCAGTGACCTTAATCGCCATATCGGTCTCGGGTACCTGATCTTGCCAATACAAAAGCGGCAGGGAGATAACGCCGATAACCACAAGGATAATGATGGGAACAACTGTCCAGACAATTTCAATGAATGTATTGTGGCTAACTTTGGAAGGAACCGGGTTGGCCTTTTCGCGGAAACGCCACATGGTGTAAAACATAAGGATGAAAACAAAAATTGTGATCACCAAGATGATCCAAAATAGCAATTCATTGAAATCACTTATTTTTTGCGCCTGCTCACTGGCTGCTTCCTGCAACCAAATGCCCTTGTCGGTTGGCTGACCAATCCGATCCTGAGCAGTTGCGCCAGCTGCCACAGCGATAAGTGCTGTCAAACCAGCAACCATCCTGGCAATAAGCCCTTTGACCTTCATAACTATGCTTTCCTTTGTCCTGACCCGTTGAACCTGACCAAAACCAATTCGGTTCGTCTATTCGCCCATGCCATTGAGCGCCGACAATCCTAACCGCTTTTTTTTGTTTCGACCAGCTCTTCGAGTGTCCTTGTTGGCAGGAAAAGCGCCCTGCCCGGCCCCTGTTAATTTCGTGCCTCTTATACCAGAGGATTTGATAGGCTCAAGCCCATGTGAGCCTTTGAAGTGAATTTTGTTTCAATTGGGCTGGTATTTGAACGATAATATCGCACAAAAGCTTGAGTTTTTGCCCCTGTCAGACCAAGTTAAGATAATTATAAACACACCGGATGTGGCAATTGGCCGCATTTTTTTGGCACCTGTGCTAAACTGTTTCGATTAAGGAGCGCCATGAATGGCCGAATCCAGCACTAATTCCTCAACGCCCAGCCTCAATTTCTTTTTTACCGAGTCTGATCTGGATGAGGTAAAAACCGCCGCTATTGTCGAAGACAGCCTGCAGGGCATGGATGACGGAGAGTTGTATCTGGAATCCACGCAGTCCGAATCCTTCACTTTCGATGACGGTCGCCTTAAAGGCGCAAGTTTTGATTCGAGCCAGGGGTTTGGCCTACGAGCTGTTTGCGGCGAATCCACAGGTTTTGCGCATTCCAACGAATTGTCCCACGCCGCGATAAAACGCGCTGGCGAAACTGTTCGGGCTATCAAATCTGGCAACAGCGATGTGACAAGCGGCGCACCCGCCCGCACTAACAAACAACTATACAGCCCCGACAATCCATTAACCGGGATCGATTTCGACAAAAAAGTCTCCCTTCTGCAGGAGATCGACGCCTATACCCGCGCTCAGGATAACCGCATCCGCCAGGTTAGTGCGTCAATCCTCGGCAGCTGGCAGTCGATAGAGATCATCCGCGCCGACGGCCACCGGGTGCGCGATGTACGCCCACTTGTCCGACTGAATGTTTCCGTAGTGATGGGTGAGGGGGATCGTCAGGAAATGGGTTATGACGGCGCGGGCGGACGGCAATCCTATGACTTTCTGTTTGACGAATCAGCCTGGCAGGCGCAAGTGCACGAGGCCATCCGGCAGGCCAATGTTAATCTGGAAAGCGTCGCCGCCCCGGCTGGTGAAATGACAGTTGTGCTTGGCCCCGGCTGGCCCGGCGTGCTACTGCATGAGGCTATCGGCCACGGCCTGGAAGGCGATTTCAACCGCAAGAAAACCTCGGCGTTTGCCGGTCTGCTGGGTGAGCCTGTTGCTGCACCCGGCATTACAGTGGTGGATGACGGCACCATGGAGCAGAAACGTGGCTCGCTGACGGTTGACGACGAAGGCACACCCACCGAGCGCACCGTTTTGATCGAAGACGGTATCCTGAAAGGCTATATGCAGGACCGGCTGAACGCACGTTTGATGGGCATGAAGCCCACCGGAAACGGACGCCGCCAGAGCTTTGCCCATTCGCCGATGCCGCGCATGACAAATACTTTCATGCTTGCTGGTGACAAAGACCCCGCTGAAATTCTCGCCAGCGTTGACGATGGTTTGTATGCGGTCAATTTTGGCGGCGGCCAGGTAGACATAACATCAGGCAAATTTGTTTTTAGCTGCACCGAAGCTTACCGCATTGAAGGCGGCAAGATAGGCGCACCGGTGAAAGGTGCAACCCTGATCGGTAATGGGCCTGACGTGCTGACCAGGGTTTCCATGATTGGCAATGACCTGAAACTGGATAACGGCGTAGGCACCTGCGGCAAGGGCGGGCAAACGGTGCCAGCCGGTGTGGGTCAACCAACGCTAAGGGTTGACGGGCTAACCGTCGGTGGCACGGCGGGGTAAGACAGGGATGAAATACCCCACGTCATTCGATGGTCGTTCAACTCCGGTTGGTGAATCTGCCTGTGACGTGGAAACACAGCGTCTGAGCACTGAGCAAGCACGCGCCACCCCCTCCTTCGCCAAACCGGTTTTACTTTATGATAAATGGCGCGCGTTGTCGGACACCATTCCGCATCATAACAATATTACACCGGCTTTTATCGGCGTCGATATATTGCCGGAGATGTATATTATGGATGTGTTGAGCGGGCCGGACAATGGCACCGATTTGCCTTGGGATTTCCGCTGGCGCTTGTTCGGGACGACCCACCGCGATCACTACGGCAGGGAAGCAACCGGTATGCTCCTGTCAGAAGCAGCCCTTAGGGATGCAAGTGCTGCCGGTAGCTATAAAGTTGCCCAACAAGTTATGAAAACGCTTGAAGCGATATTTTTCCTGACCGAATTCGTTGAAAACGACATGGCGGTCAAATCCAACAGCACCGTTGTAATGCCACTGTCAGACAATGAGGGTAATATCAGTCGGCTGTTCGGGTGTTCAGCCTGGTCTAAATTCTAGACGTTAAGTATAGACCGGCTAAGGTCCGACGGTGACCGTGACGTCGTGATGTATCGGCACATTGATCGAGCGGGCAATGAAACACAAAGACCCGACCTGATCGTGCAGTGCTGTAGCCTGTTCAATTTGAGACGGGTCTGTAATGATTACCGTCGGTGACAATGTTACGCTGGTAAATTCACCGGACCCGTCCGGGTTGGTTTCCATAACACCAGATGCGGCATCATGGTATGCAGTGACGACAATTTCAGCCGAACTGGCCAGATGCAAAAACCACAACATGTGGCAACTGGCGATTGACGCCAGAAACATGTCTTCCGGGTTATAGCGCTCGGCGTTGCCCATAAATGCAGGATCGGACGAGCCGGCTATGGCGGGCTTGCCATCTGCAGATACCGTATAATCCCGAGAATAGCCGCGGTAGTCGCTTGTTCCCTCGCCCTGGTTGCCGGTCCATTCCAGCGCAATGTTATAGTGGTGATCGCCTGACATTTGCCTGCCTTCCAGCTAAATTTGCTGCTACATTTTTATCTCGTTGGTGCCGATGGGCAAGCGTAAATAAGTGCGAGGTCCGATATTGGCGATCTCGCTAATTACACCGGTGGGCAGTATCCACGAAAGCTGGCGGGTAAATTCGTGCATTTTTTGCATATTTTTTCTTGCAAGGCAGCCTTTGCAGCGATATACGGTGCTCCGGTTTCACAGAAACCCAGTGTATGTTACCCATCAGCGGTAAAATTAAACGCGACAATGCCGGTATAGCTCAGTTGGTAGAGCAGTTGATTTGTAATCATCAGGCCCCGAGTTCGAATCTTGGTGCCGGCACCATTTTTTTCATTATATTTCAATAAGATGTGCATGGCCTTGGAAAAACGCTAAAGGCTGCTATACACTTTTTCCCGGGTTGCTATACACTTTTCAACATACAGTCTCTGTCGTTGCATGATCAACTCAAGCAATAGCTTGGTCAATGCCAGTTATTGATTTGAAAGCAGATGTAAACAAGGCGGCTGCTATTGGCAGTTGTGTTCCAGAAGCGGCTTCCAAGCAGGATACGCTATATAAAAAGAGCTGGGCCTTCTTGGGAGCAAAAGCCCAGCCCCAGTGGATGACGGCGCTTGCGGAGGACACACCGTCACGTAGGTAATCATCAATGGGGACAGGCCCCGCAAACTAGAGGGAAAGCCATACTCTCTGGTTAGGTGCTTCAACTGGCAATCCCGCACGATAGGCGAAATTCATACCTCTACATCTCCCAGTTCAACACGATCTTGCCAGCCTTGCCGGCATTCATCAGGTCGAAACCGGCCTGAAAAACCTCAAAGCCCAGGCGGTGGGTGATCACCGACGAGATATCGAGACCGTTTCCGACCATCACCGACATTTTGTACCAGGTCTCATACATCTCCCGGCCGTATATGCCCTTGAGTGTCAGCATATTGAAGATCACCGTGTTCCAGTCGATATCCACGCCTTCAACCGGAATGCCCAGAATAGAGACTTTGCCACCATGGCACATGTTGTCGATCACATCATGGAAGGCCAGCGGGTTGCCGGACATCTCGAGCCCGACGTCAAAACCCTCGCGC
>JAJFIT010000224.1 GCA_021774775.1 Alphaproteobacteria bacterium
TATCTGATGGTGGCGCCGATTGCAGGCAGGTTGGACCAAATTCTGGCTGAAGAAGGTCGGCTTTTTGAAATCATTAAAGTGGTATTGGTGTCGCATCTGCACGGCAACGCCCCGCAAATATCTGTTGAGCTGGGCCGCCGAAATGTGCCGGGACCCTTGATGCCAACCTTTCTTGAACTGGAAGAAGCTATCGCGGAACTGCCACCTGACATCTAATTTGCCGTAGAGACGGCGCTTATCCTGCTGGAATTTGTCTTCCATTACGCAGGGTTTAGATTATATCAAAGACAGATACGCGGCTTATGATATTATAAGTCGCGTTTTCTATGGTATTTACAAATGGCTTTGATAGGCGGCCGTGCCGGTACAGGATGTGGTGATGGATCAGGATAAGAAATTTAAAGTGGGTATTCTGGGTGCAAGTGGCTACACCGGCGCTGATCTGGTGCGCCTTCTGGTGGCCCACCCCAATGTTGAAATTGCGCTGATGACTGCCGAGCGTAAGGCCGGTCAACCCATCGCAGATATTTTTCCCCATTTCCACGGCCTTGGTTTGCCCGATCTTATCAGCATCGATGATGTAGAATGGCCAGCGGTTGAGCTGGATGTCGTTTTTTGTGCGCTGCCGCACGCAACCAGCCAGCAAGTGATCAAGGGCCTGATGCACGCTTCCAACCACAGCCTGCTTGATGAGTTGATAATGGAAACGCCGGCCGACCTGGCTGCGCAGGTGCCCGGCAACGTTCGGGTGATTGATCTTTCAGCAGATTTCCGATTGCGGGATGTGGAAACCTACGCTGAGTGGTACGGCAGACGCCATACGGCGACAGAGTTGCAGAAAAAAGCAGTTTACGGACTGAGCGAATGGAACCGTGATGCGATAAGCGATGCGCATCTGGTTGCTTGTCCTGGCTGTTATCCGACAGCGGCACTGCTGGCCCTGCTGCCATTACTAAAAGCAGGCAAAATCTTGAGCGATGACATTATTATCGACGCTAAATCCGGGGTTTCAGGGGCAGGGCGTTCGCTCCGGGAAGCCAACCTTTATGTGGAAGTGGCTGAGGCCATGCACCCTTACGGGCTTGGCTCGCACCGGCACATGCCTGAAATTGAACAAGAGCTGTCATTGGCGTCCGGCAGTGATGTTACTATCAGCTTCACACCGCATTTGGTGCCCATGAACCGGGGCGAGCTGGAAACCATTTACGTGAAATTGGCAGAGGGCGAAACTGCGGCATCGCTGAAAACAGCACTGGAAGAGGTCTATGCCGCCGAACCGTTTGTTACGGTTCTGCCGGGAGACACTGTGCCTGCCACCCGTATGGTGCGCGGATCAAACCACTGCGTGCTTAATGTTTTCAATGATCGTCAGCCGGGCCGCGCCATTGTTGTTGCTGCCATTGATAATTTGGTGAAGGGCTCTTCGGGGCAGGCAGTTCAAAATATGAATTTGATGCTGGGGCTGGATGAGACTACCGGCCTGATGCAGGCCCCGCTTTTCCCCTGACACATGCTTTTCCCTTATAAAAAAGGCTGACTATGACAAGTTTTCCGCTGTCGAAGACCACCAAACATGGCGGCACGCTCACGCCGTTCCAGCAAATTTGGCCTGCTGTGCCCGACAGCGCATTTGTGTTCCACGGGGCGCAATTGGTTGGTTCGGTAACGTTGGGCGAGGGCGTAAGCATATGGCATAACTGTGTGCTGCGCGGCGATGTCAATCATATTGTTATCGGCGACCGGTCCAATATTCAGGACAGCACCATGATCCATGTCTACCCAACAACCATCGGGGATGATGTGCTGGTGGCGCATAAGGCTATGCTTCATGGCTGCAGGCTGGAGAATAACAGCTTTGTCGGCATGTGCGGCATCGTCATGGACAATGCAGTTATCGAACCAGACGGTATGCTGGCCGCAGGCGGCATGTTGACACCGGGCAAGACTATCAAACGCGGCGAGCTGTGGGCCGGTAGCCCAGCCAAATTCGTGCGGTTTGTCAAGGACAGCGAACTGGAGAAAAACCGTAGTATGGCCGAGCATTACCGACTTTTGGCCGTCCAGCACGACAGGGACAGTCGCGGCGAAGTGGCTGAAACCGTCTATCCATTCCCTTTAAAGTGATGTCGGCATAAAAAAAGGGCCAGAAAACCAGCCCTTTTAAAGTCCTTGGTTGAAACAGGCTTACATGCCCATTTCTGCACCTACCATGCAGTATAGCATTGGAATAGACAGAAGCGTGTTTGTCCGGCTGAACAACATTGCCTTGCGCGCCGCGGCGGGCTTGGCGTCTGCATCTGCTTCTACAATGCCCAGCGCGATTTTCTGGTTCGGCCAAATAACAAACCAAACATTGAACCACATGATGATCGCCATCCACATGCCGATACCAATCAGGCGTGTGCCTTCACGAACTGTCAATGCATCCACGAGATAATTGCTCATATAAGCAACGGCCAGCCCGGTAATAAGCGTGAACATAGCGCCCCAGCGGAACCACCACAGCGCTTTTGGTGCGATATGTTTGCCGATTGCAGGCTTCATCTCGTCTGGTATAGATGGCATGGTTGGGATCTGAATGAAGTTGAAATACCACAACAGTCCAATCCACATAACGCCCGACACCACGTGCAAATAGCGGACAATATAGTCCATGTTGTATGAGCCGGTAACTTCACCGACCAATGCCAGCAAAACCACCATAAGAACAAAACCCGCGATAACGGTATTTTGAATGGATTCTAGAATTTTACCCATAATTGACCTCCCTAATTGATCTGAATGTCCCTATGGCGAGACATTAGTGGTGTTATCGGCGTATCACAAGTAAAACCGGTTTATTCCGAGCCGCAAAATGCTCATTATCGCTTTGCTATCATTGTGTAATAATCTGTGGCGTTGCCGCGCTGTTTATATCATACAGGCATGTGCAGGATTAACCGCAGGAACCCTATGTCATCGATGATGGATGCCGAGAAAAATACAATTTTTTGCCGTGCTATGGTGCAGCAGGATGATCGCGAACGCTATGAGACTGTGTTGTTTGCTCCGCGCGCGCAGCAACACCGATTGTGGGCGCTTTACGCATTCAATCAGGAAATAGCCAAAACCCGGGAAAGCGTTTCTGAACCGGCGCTGGGCGAAATCAGGTTACAATGGTGGCGCGATGTTATTGCAGAGCTGCGTGCGGGCACGGTTCGCGAACACCCGGTTGTTGCCGCACTGGCTGTTGCACAGCCGTCAGAGGTTGTATTCAATGTGCTTGAAGGTTTGATCGATGCCCGAGGCCGCGACCTGTATGACGACGGCCCAACCGATCAGGCCGCGCTGGAAGAATACGCGGTGTCAGTTGGTGGGGCCTTGTGCGAAGCGGCCCTGCACCTTTGCCATTCGGGCGTTCCGCAACCGGATATGATTGATGTTGTGCGGCGAAGCGGCGGCGCGTGGGCAATGCTGGGGCTGGTGCGTGCCATACCTTTTCATTGGGCCAGTAACCGCAATTATGTGCCGGGTGACAAGGGCCTTGCGTCGCTGGCGACCACCGATGCTGATAAAATGTTTGCGCTGGCCAAGGGGGCCATTAATGACATGATTGGCTATGCATCCGCGCAGTATTCGTTTGTGAAAGCCTCATCTGTCCGTCTCCCGCGGGATTTGAGGCATTTACTGTTGTTAAATGCCCAGCTGGGACTGCATATCAAGGCTTTAAAGGCTGTAGGCAATAATCCGTTCAAAACGCGGGAGCCAAGCACGTTGAGGCGTTTGGCAAAAATGATGATAGCCTCTGTTCGGGGCCGCTGATTAATCAGGTCCATGCGTAGAAATTTGTGCTGAAATTTGAGAAGGTCAAAAAAAAAGCCCGCTGAACCACTTGTTACAGTGTTCCGGCAGGCTTTTTTCGTTTGGTTTTACGTTAAGCTTGAACGTCAACACGCTCGCCGACGCCGCGCCCGGTAGCAGAAGGTTCTGCTTCTTTACGCTCAACATTGCTGTCTTCAACTGACTTGCGTTCCTGTGCCGCAGACTCCAACGAGCCGGAACGGCCCGAAGCACCTGCAGATTCAGCACTGGTAGCTGTTGTACTTTGAATATCCACTTTTATTCTCCAACGTCATGCGTTCACCCATGACGCACGATCTCTCTCATCGATTGCTAATATACCCCAGAACGGGTTAACTTTCTATTGAATACGGCTTTTTCCCTTGTTTTACAGGGGTTTCCGGCAATAATTGCCTAGTTGGGGCCAATTATTTGGCGTTTTTTTATGACAAAATTATCTAAAATTTTAACGATCCGAATCAAAATCCTTACTATTTCTCTGCTTATAGCGGGGTGTGCGGCGTCAGGGGATAAGCGGGCAACGGATGATGTTGGCCCGGTTACCGCCTACGCACGCAACACGCTTGCACAGGAAAATCCGTCGGGATTGGTGCGCATTGGCGAAGGGTTTGAGCGCGCCAGAGATTTCGTTGGTGCCCGAAAGTTGTATGCGCAGGCTATGGCAGCGGCACCTGAACTGGCCGACGCAAAAATCGCTTATGCCCGGGTCAGCAGCGCCCTGGGCCAGAATGACGCCGCAACTGCGGCATTGACGTTGCTGTTGCGCGATAGTCCTGACAATAGGGCTGCAAAAATAACACTCGCGCAGGTTTATACTGCGGCGCGGCGCTACGGTGCTGCGTTGGCGCTGCTCGAGGGCTTGCCGGGGCCTACCAGCAGGGAACTGATGCTTATCGGTCAGCTGCTTCATGTAACCGGGGCAGGCGCTGAAGGGCAGGGGCGATTGACCGAGGCGCTGGACAAGTCGCCTGACGATTCCGCGGTCCTCGAAGCGGCGGCACTGTCTTTTGCGCTTAACGGTGATTACCCCGCAGCTGTGGGATTGTTGCGGCGCGTGATGGATCAGCGATCGGCCAGCGGTGCCGCCCAAAAAAGCCTGGCGTTGGTATACGCGCTGTCAGGTCAACGCCAGGCCGCGCTTCGTCTGGCCCGCGATATTATGTCGGTGAATGAGGTGCAGCAACTGGAAGCTTTCTACCGATTTTTACCCAGGTTTTCCAAGCAGGAGCAAGCGGCCGCTCTGTTTTTTAATCGCGTGCCCGCCGACACGGTGAAGAGATTATCCGGTGATGCGACGAATTGACTCTTGAACCAGCTGCATGCGCAGTTTAAGCAGACCTCAGCCTTTAGCGCCGGTTTCGGTATTATATGGAATTCGAATTTTGAAAAACTGCACCAACATGGAAGACCTTCGCACCGAGATTGATCGGTTGGACCGTTTGATAGTGCCGATGCTGCTGGAACGCATTCAATTAATAGCGCAGGCCGGGCATATTAAGACTGATCGCAATACAGTGCGTGATGATTGGCGCATTGAAGACGTGGTTGCTAAAGTGAAGACAGAAGCGTCAAAGTATGACGGCGACGCCGACTATATTGAAGCTGTTTATCGCTATCTAATCGAATATAGCATCAATCATGAATTCGATATTTGGGATGCGGTGGACGGGCTCGAAGCCAAGCGCAAAGCCTGAATTCTATTGTGAACAGCCCAAATTCTATTGTGAACAACCCAGGCACAAAGCAACGGTTGGGTCCAATTTCAGGCGTTTTAGTGCAATTTCATCGCCGCATTTTACACAGTAACCAAATTCTTGTTCTTCCAACCGCTGGAGCGCTGCTTCGATCGCTAATAATTTATTGTGACGCCTGGCGGCGATGGCGTTGTTCATTGCCTGACCTTGAAGCGCATCCATGCGTGAAAGGCGACCAACCCTTGATTGGTCCAGTTCAACTGCCTCGCGCGCGTCTGACGCGGACAAGTTTAGGGCCTCAAGTTCTTGCTTGAGATTTTGTAACAATTTTTCCCAACGTGCCTGCGCCATGCCCGCAGTGTGTCATGGGCGGGCGGGCAATAGCAAACTATTCTCGGCCAGGTAATTTTATATCGTGTTATTCGGCGGCAGAACGTCCGGCGGCAATCGCTGCGTCCACGTGGCTCCGTCGGGCATCATGCTCTTCTGCGACCTCGTTATCGTGCTCTTGCATGGCGTCAATATCAACGTCGGCAAAACCAAGAACGCCCATGTCACGGTATGCATTCTGAATATTATCGCCCCACAGGCCAATGTCTTTAACCACAGGAACGATGCGGCTGAACAGATTGGTGCGAAACATTTTCATGCTTTCGCTGTTTTCCAGATGTGTCAGGCATTCCTTTTTTGGATAGCCGAGGTTTTCCCACATTTCAATACTGGAGAATCGGTCGCGCATCAAATAGCAGGCTTCAATGAGGAATTCCTCGCGCTCGTTGCGCTCTTGCTGGGTGAGTTGAGGATAGTATGCTCTCAGGGCCAGCCGTCCAAAGGCCACATGACGTGCCTCATCCTGCATAACATAAGCATTAACCGCCGCCGCCAGCGGGTCGCCTGCATGGTCGCGGATATTGGCGAATGCTGCCAGCGCCAGCCCTTCGATAACAACCTGCATGCCCAGGTACGTCATATCCCAGCGGCTATCGCGCAGGACCTGATCCAACAGTGTTTTTAGCGGACCGGTTATGGGGTAAGCGACCCCGATTTTTTCAACGAATTTCTTATAGGTTTCCACATGACGGGCTTCGTCCATCACTTGGGTAGAAGCGTAGAATTTGGCTTCCATGTCGGGCACGTTCTGGACGATTTTGGCGGAGCAAATCAATGCCCCTTGCTCGCCGTGCAGAAACTGTGAATTGCTCCAGGCCGCCTGGTGTCGGCGTGCTTCGCCCTGTTCCTTTGCTGACATTTTCATGAAAAAGTCAGCGCCGTAGAGCGGAAAAAACTCCATGGGAATGCCCAGAGGGTCGTCTGGGTCCAGTTCCTGCGTCCAGTCAATGCGGCTGTCAGAGTCCCACTGCATGGTTTTGCCTTTGTTATAAAGGCTGAGTAAGTCATCGCGGCCATCGCCGTAATCCCAATTAAAAAGTGTGTCAAAGTCTTGCGGAATTTCCCAGGCTGAAGATTCCAGCGCTGTTGAATAAATTGGATCGATGGCCATTACGCTCTCCCAAAAACGAACCAGCACACCGCGGGGGGCGGCATTGAAATTTAATGAGGGGCATTATTGCGTAAATGACAAAATTGTCAATAATTGAAGCCACACCGTTGTGGCAAAAAAAACAGCCACCCGAAAGTGGCTGTAAAGTTTGGGAAGGGCAGGCCGCAGGCCTGCCCACGATAGATTTCGTTGCTTAGAACTTTTGCGAACCTTTGCCAAATTCTGGATAGGCTTCCATGCCAAGCTCGGCGATATCAGCGCCGCTCGCCTCATCTTCAGGCGTCAGACGGATGCCCATTGTCAGCTTGAGCGTGTACCAAACGATTGCGCTGCTGGCACACACAAACGCGCCAATGGCAACAACACCGGTTACTTGCGGAAGCAGGGAAACGTCACTATTGGTAATCGGAACCGCGAGTGTTCCCCATATGCCGCACACAAGGTGCACGGAGATGGCACCAACAACATCGTCGATTTTCAGTTTGTCAAAGAATGGAACGGCAAACACCACCAGCACACCACCAACAGCACCAATCAATGTGGCCGTTACAGGCAGGGGCGTGAGCGGTTCGGCGGTGATGGAAACCAAGCCTGCCAGCGCGCCGTTAAGCACCATGGACAGATCAACTTTTCCGTATACCAGCCGGGTTGCAATGAAGGCTGCAACCGCGCCGCCCGCAGCGGCCATGTTGGTGTTGACGAATATGTTGGAAACCGACACAGCATCGCTAATCGTGCCCAGTGCCAACTGTGACGCGCCGTTAAAGCCAAACCACCCGAGCCATAAAATGAAGGTGCCCAGTGTCGCCAGCGGCATACTTGAACCCGGCATAGGCCTTACTTTGCCGTCGACGTAACGCCCGGCGCGTGGCCCAAGGATAAGCGCACCAATCAGGGCTGCCCAGCCGCCGGTGGAGTGAACCAGGGTAGAGCCGGCGAAATCAGAGAAGCCCATTTGGTCAAGCCAACCTGCGCCCCACTCCCATGAACCCTGTATCGGGTAAATAACCCCCGCCAGAACGACGGTGAACAAAAGGAAGGGCACCAGCTTAATGCGCTCTGCTACCGTGCCCGAGACGATTGAGGCAGTTGTCGCGACAAAAACCATCTGGAAGAAAAAGTCAGAACCAGATGCGTAAGCTGCTGGATCAGAACCGGAGGCAGAAGATGCAACTAATTCCGCGTCGCCCGGCGACCATAGCGAAAAGAAGGTGCCGAAATAGCTGCCAACATCCATATACATGACATTGTAACCCATCAGCATCCACATGATGCAGGCAACCGCATAAAGCGAGATGTTTTTTAGGCATATATCGGCCACGTTTTTTGAACGAACCAATCCGGCTTCCAGCATGGCGAACCCTGCTGCCATCCACATGACCAGGAAACCGCCAATAAGAAAGAGCAACGTGTTGAAAATAATAGAAGAATCTGTTTCGGGCGTCCCGGCGAGAACAGGGGATGAAATCACAAGCGCACCGGTGCCAACCAGCGCGCCTTTTTTCATGAGAGATTTGTTTAACATTGGTTGTTAACCTTCTGTATTAATGATCAAAGTGCGCTGGCATCTGTTTCGCCAGTGCGAATGCGAATGACTTGATTAAGGTCGAGAACGAAAATTTTCCCGTCGCCAATTTGACCGGTCTGGGCGGTGCTTTGCAGCGCTTCAATTGCTTGATCTGCAAGGCCGTCATCGGTGGCGATCTCTAATTTGACTTTGGGCAGGAAATGCACTTCATATTCTGCCCCCCGGTAAATTTCCTTCTGGCCGCGTTGACGACCATACCCCTGGACCTCGGACACCGTCATGCCGGTCACGCCGATTTCGGCGAGGGCATCTCTGACGGGGTCGAGGCGGTGGGGTTTAATAATTGCGATGATATATTTCATGACCGCTCCCTGACATAAGCGTGGTTAAAACTTTCGCGCACATACGACGCTATCCGCGGGACATCAGCAGATAACGTGCCAAAAAATTATTGTTTTAACTTCAATGATTTAGGTTATTTTCGACCTCAGGCCTGTCGTGAAGTTGCACAAAAATTAGATAATGCCTGTTTTTTAGGCAGTTAAGTCTTGCGATATCGATACGAAAGATAAACTCGCGCGCAGATACAGCCGCTGATTGGTAGGGTGGTCAGGGTACTGTGGAGCTATCCAGGGTACTGAACATCTATATTGTCGAAAGTGTCTTCTGAAGGGGGACGAGATGAAAATTTATGGGGATTTGATTTCAGGCAATTGCCTGAAGGTTAAATATGTCGCTGACTATCTAGGCCTTGAGTATCAGTGGGTTCCGGTTGATGTTGTGGGCGGCGGCGCACGTATGCCGCAGATGCTGTCAAAAAATCCGGCGGGGCAGGTGCCGTTCATTGAGGTAGCGGATGGTCGGGTTCTGGCGCAGTCAAATGCTATTATGCGATACCTTGCGGCTGGTTCAACGCTTATTCCGGGTGATCCATTTGATCAGGCGAAGATGGATCAATGGCTGTTTTGGGAGCAATATAGCCACGAAACTGCAATTGCTGTGGCCCGGTTTCGCGTGTTGTATCTGGGGCAGGCGATCGAAGATCTGGACCCTGCACTGGTTGCTAAAGGTAACGCAGCGCTGGATATTATGGAAAACCATCTTGCTGAAAACGTATGGTTTGTTGGCGGGAGCGTTACGTTGGCCGACATTGCGCTATATGCCTATACGCAGTTCGCAGAACAGCCAGGTTTTTCCTTGGAACGTCGAGCAAATGTTGTCTGTTGGATGGAAAAAACCAAAATCGCCTTGAGTGTTACCTAGCTTTACCTCCGGGACAGTTCATTTAAGGCCCGCATCGCATCGTCGGCCCGGTTCGGCAGGTACAAACAGATGGTCATGATGAAACGCAGCCACCGGGTTAACCCCCATACCGAGGCTGGCAAGTTTGGTGGCAATTGCCGCGATAAAACCAACAGCATCCAAAGATGAATGGATATTCAGCGTGATCATGCGCGAGGGGAATTCATGGTCAATGTTATGAGAAACCGCTGTTTCCTGCAGTAAAATCAGCGTCTTGCCTTCTGTTTCCTCAAATGTCATGCGCGGTGTCAGTCCGGTGCCGTCAAAGGCGCGATCAACTGTCGCGAACACATAAATGCACGGATGCAGAACCGGCTGCATGGACCGAAGTAATTTTCCCAGATTTGTTTCCCCTGACATCGATCACTCCTCACCAGAAATTGCCACAAATAATACTGTGCAATTGGGCATAGTCGTTTGGAGGTATTTTGTCGAGCGGTGCCAAAACGCAGCGAATGTCAGCGAATGGCACAGTGGCGGGCGGGGTGGGATTCGAACCCACGAAGGGCTTGCACCCTTGCTGGTTTTCAAGACCAGTGCATTCAACCGCTCTGCCACCCGCCCGGATAAGAAGTTTGATTGAATCTGGAGCGGTTTTTAACGGCTGAATTTGTCCCCGTCCAGCTTAAAGTGAACACCAGACGATTTTGCGGCTTAAAAGGCGGTAAAAAGCTGCTCATTCGGCTTGCGCGCGGCCTCTGGAATTGCTAGAAACTTCTATGCATAGCCACAACATCTCGGGGGTACCGGTGTGATGAGGGGCTATATGTTTGTTTAAGCGTACGCGGGGCTACCCCGCACACGAGAGAGGCCGCACCCGGTGAGCGACAATACACCAATCCCGCCACAAGAGCGTGATATCCATCCGATAAAAATTGAAGACGAGATGAAGGCATCCTACCTCGATTATGCCATGAGCGTAATCGTGTCGCGGGCTTTGCCAGATGTGCGGGACGGCCTTAAGCCGGTTCACCGCCGAATTCTTTATTCGATGCATGAAAATGGCTATGAATGGAACAAGCCGTTCCGCAAGTCTGCGCGCATCGTCGGCGACGTGATGGGTAAATATCACCCGCACGGCGACAGCGCCATTTATGACGCCCTTGTACGTATGGCGCAGGACTTTTCCCTGCGCGCACCGTTGGTAGACGGCCAGGGTAACTTTGGCTCCATGGACGGTGATAATGCGGCCGCCATGCGCTACACCGAAGCACGGATGGCGAAGGTTTCGTCGGTTCTGCTCGGTGATATCGACAAGGACACGGTTAATTTCCGCCCCAACTATGATGAAAGTGAGCACGAGCCGGTTGTTTTGCCTGCCCGCTTCCCGAACCTGCTGGTAAACGGCGGTACAGGCATCGCGGTTGGAATGGCAACCAATATTCCGCCCCACAGTCTGCGTGAGGTTATCGACGGTGTTTTTGCGCTGATTGACGATCCGAGCATCGATACAGAAGGCCTGATGGAGCATGTGAAGGGCCCTGATCTGCCAACGGGGGCCAGTATTCTGGGCCTAAGCGGCATTCGCCAAGCCTACGAAACCGGCAAGGGCTCGATCACGATCCGCAGTAAAACCCACATCGAAGAAGTGCGCAAAGACCGTAACGCGATCATCATCACCGAAGTGCCGTTTCAGGTTAACAAGGCTTCGATGATCGAAAAGATTGCTGAATGTGTTCAAACCAAGCGCATTGAAGGAATTTCTGATCTGCGCGATGAAAGCGACCGCGACGGTGTGCGTGTGGTAATTGAGCTGAAGCGCGACGCGGTTCCAGAAGTTGTGCTTAACCAGCTGTATCGCTTCACTCAGGTGCAAACCAGTTTTGGCATCAATATGCTGGCGATCAACGGCGGCAAGCCCGAACAGCTAACGCTGAAGGCAGTTTTGCAGGCCTTTATCGATTTCCGCGAGGAAGTGATCACGCGTCGGACCAAGTTCGAACTGAACAAGGCCCGTGACCGCGCCCACCTAATGGTCGGCCTGGTAACAGCCGTTGCCAATATCGATGAAGTTGTCGCGATTATTCGCGGTGCAACGTCACCGGCGGCGGCGCGCGAAGCCCTGGCCGCAAAAAAATGGGATACTACCGATATTCTGTCCTATCTGGAGCTGATTAACGAAGCAGGGCGTATCAACGACGACGGCACCTATCAATTGTCAGAATTGCAGATCAAAGCCATTCTGGATTTGCGTTTGCACAGATTGACCGCCCTTGGCCGCGATGAAATTGGCGGCGAGCTGGAAACTCTGGCGCAGAAAATCCGTGAGTATCTGGAAATTCTACAGTCCCGCACCCGTTTGTTCGAGGTGCTGCGCGAGGAACTTGTTGAAGTACAGGCCGATTTTGGCAATGATCGCCGCACGGTAATTGATACCACGACCATTAATTCCTTCGAAGACGAAGACCTGATTGCGCGCGAAGACATGGTGGTCACGGTAACCCATTCCGGTTACATCAAACGGGTACCACTATCGACATACCGGGCGCAGCGCCGCGGCGGCAAGGGCCGTTCGGGCATGCAAACCAAAGACGAAGACTTCCTGTCCACGCTCTTTGTTGCTGATACCCACACACCTGTGCTGTTCTTCTCGAATTTGGGTCAGGTTTATAAAATGAAAGTGTGGAAACTGCCCATCGGCAGTCCGCAGTCCAAGGGTAAAGCGGTTATCAACATGCTGCCACTGCAGCAGGGTGAAACCATTGCCACTATACTACCGTTGCCGGAAGACGAGGAAACCTGGAGCGATTTGCATGTTATGTTCGCCACAGCCAAAGGCAACGTGCGGCGTAATCTGCTGTCAGACTTCTCCAACGTTATGGCCAACGGTAAGATCGCCATTCGCTTCTCCGACGAAGATGACAAACTAATCGGCGTGGATGTCTGCACCGAAGAGGATGACATTTTGCTTGCCGCAAGCGGCGGCCGGGCGATCCGCTTTAAGGCCACCGATGTGCGGCTGTTTGTTGGCCGTACTTCGACGGGTGTGCGCGGCATGAAGTTCGGCAAGGACGAATCTGTCGTTTCCATGTGCGTTATCAACAGTACCGATGCCACCGCCGACGAGCGCACCGCCTACCTGAAAGCAGCGGCATGGAAGGCTGAACCGGGTGAGCAAACCCTGTCTGACGAACGCATGGCGGAATTGGCAGAGCCGGAACAATTTATCCTGACAGCTACCAATGCTGGCTTTGGCAAGCGTACCAGCAGCCATGAATACCGGGTTACCGGGCGTGGCGGGCAGGGGATATGGAATGTGCCGTCGAACGATAGCCTGCGCGCTGATATCGGCCCGGTTGTTGGCGTATTCCCTATTACTCCCGATGAACAGCTGATGATGGTAACTGATCAGGGCAAGCTTATCCGCACACCTGTGCATGATGTACGCATTGCCAGCCGTAACACCAAAGGCGTAACCCTGTTCAAGGTTGCTGATAACGAGAAAATTGTGTCGGTTGCTAAACTTCATGAAACTGACGATGACGAAGAAGATATCGACGGCGTCGAAGTTGGTGATGGCGGTGCTGAAAGTGTTTCGAGCGAGTCACTTGACAACGACGAAACTGCGGATGCTCCCGAAGAATAATATTTTATATAACAATTTATTAAGGCCAGTTATTAATGTGATAGCTGGCCTTAACTATTGATAAACAGCAACAATGTCGCACCGGCGGCAAGTGCCCCGCCCGATATTTTGTTGGCCAGCGACAACTTGTTGCGTTGGGTCAGGAAGCTTTTGGCTTTTGCCGCCGTGAACACCCAGCCCATATCCATGAAAAAAGCAACGACTAGAAAAGTGATGGACAGCACAATCAACTGCGGCGTAAGTGGTTGTTCCTCGGTTACAAACTGCGGGAAAAAAGCCGCGAAAAACAGGATGGTTTTTGGGCTTGTGGCGCAAATAATCACTGCTTTTCGGTAGCTGGCCCACAAGGGCGCAGCAGCTGGCGGTAAAATTCCTTTGGCATTTGGCGCAGCAACAGGCCGTGAAAATGCCTGATAAGCAAGGAAATACAAATATAGAGCTCCGGCATAGCGAATGGTCGCAAGAACAGCCTCGGGCAGGGCAGCAATGCTTGCAAAGCCAAACAAGTTTATCGCCAAATAACTAAATGAAGCGGTTGTGGCCCCCGCAACAACAGCCAACCCATACCTTGGTCCGTCGCGCAGCGTTTCGGCGACAATCAGGCCAACAATGGGTCCGGGTGAGAAAATAAACCCGGCAGTTGCAGCGATAAAAAGGCCATATAAAACTGGATCTATCGGCATTTAGGCTCTCCGTCTGATATTCAACAACGATTGATCTGTTCGATAAACCTTGTTTTTTCACACATATTCGGGAATGTTGCCGCTATGCAATCAAAATGATCGCGTCATATGAGTGAGGCAGACCATGGCAAAGCAGCGCGTCGGCGTTTATCCGGGAACTTTTGATCCTATTACCAATGGCCATATGGACATTATCAAACGCAGCCTTGGGCTGGTTGATAAACTGGTTATCGGCGTGGCGACGAATCCCAGTAAAAACCCGTTATTCTCTCTGCAGGAGCGAGTTGATATCGTTACGCGGGAAACTGCCCGATTGGCACAAGCATCCGGCACCACCATTGAGGTGGTGCAATTTGATGAATTGTTGATGAAGTTTGCAGAGCGCGTTGGCGCTGATTTCATTATACGGGGACTGCGGGCGGTTGCTGATTTTGAATATGAATTTCAAATGACCGGCATGAATTATCAGATCAACCCGGATATCGAAACGGTATTTTTGATGGCTGACCCCCGGTATCAGACCATTGCTTCGCGGCTGGTTAAGGAAGTTGCTATGTACGGCGGTAATATTACGGCTTTTGTTCCGCAAAAAGTTGGGTTAGAAGTCGTCGCCAAAGTTGACGGCATGGCCAAATAGTCTGCCGCAAAACGGTTTAAATAATTGACAGGCCACACAACCATGATGCGTCTACTAACTATTTTCACTCTAGCGATGGGCATTTTTATGACTGACCAAACTGGCGAAACTCAAGCACAATCAGGTGATGACAGCGGACCGGACCTGGAAAATACACTCTATATGGATCTGGAGTTTGGCCGTGTTGTTATCTCTTTGCGCCCGGATATTGCACCGAAGCATGTGGCTCGTATCAAGGAACTTGCACGCGAAGGTTTTTACGATGGATTGACTTTTCACCGGGTTATCCCTGGCTTTATGGCGCAAGGCGGTGACCCACTTGGCAATGGCACTGGTGGTTCCGGCACTCATCTTCCCGCTGAATTTAGCCGGGTGCCGCATCTGCGCGGCACGCTATCCATGGCGCGCGCCACTGACCCGGACAGCGCTGACAGCCAGTTTTTCATCTGTTTCACCCGATGCACTGCACTGGACTACGAATATACTGTTTGGGGGCGCGTTTCTGCAGGCATGGAATTCGTTGACCAGATTGCAGTCGGCGAACCACCGCGCCAGCCGTCTTCTATTGTGAAATTGCAAGTTGCCGCTGACGCGAAGTAGCAACGATTTTGCTCGTTTTGCCAGCCTTGGTGCTGGCGTGACCGGACCCTACCACCTCGAAATTCAGTAACTGTGGCATAAAGCAGGTGTGAACCTGCTTGTCCTTGCCCATCGCTTCGGTTAAAAGCCGCGCCATGAATGTTGATTTGTTTGATTTTGAATTGCCGTGCGAAAATATCGCGCTCCGGCCCGCAAGCCCGCGGGACAGTGCGCGTATGCTTGTGGTTGGGCCTTCAGGATGCGCCGACGCACAGGTTTCGAACCTTTGTGATCAATTAAGGTCTGGCGATATTCTGGTGTTCAACAACACCCGGGTTATTCCCGGCCGCCTTGCCGGAAAGCGCGGTGATGCGACCATTCAGGTTACACTCCACAAACGCGAGAGCGAAACGGTGTGGCGCGCGTTCGCCAAACCGGCAAAAAAGGCCCGCTTGGGCGACACGATTGATTTCAGCGGACTTTGCGCACAAGTAATAGCGGTCGGTGAAGACGGCGAACGCACGCTGGAGTTTGCTGTTACCCCCGGTGAAATGAGTGCTGCGCTGGAGGGCCACGGTGTCATGCCGCTGCCACCCTATATAGCCTCGCAGCGTGCAATCGACGAGCAAGACAAGCTTGATTACCAGACCATGTATGCCAGCGAAGACGGCGCGGTTGCAGCGCCGACCGCCGGGCTTCATTTCACGCCTGCGATGATGGACGGCCTGAAAGCCAAAGGCGTTCAGTTTGCAACTGTTACTCTGCATGTGGGCGCAGGCACGTTTTTGCCGGTTAAGGCTGACGATACCGATGACCATAAAATGCATAGCGAATGGGGCGAGGTAAGCTCCCTGACCGCTGCCCAACTGAACAAAGCCCGTGCGGCTGGCGGGCGGATTGTTTCAGTGGGGACAACGTCGCTGCGGTTACTGGAAAGTGCCGCTGATGAGCAGGGTATCATCCATCCCTTTAACGGTGACACGGCGATATTCATAACGCCGGGTTACAAGTTCAGGGCTGTTGATGTGTTGATGACCAATTTTCATTTGCCGAAGTCGACGCTGTTTATGCTGGTTTCCGCCTTTTCAGGCTTTGAGACCATGCAAAAAGCCTATGCACATGCCGTCGCGGCAGGCTACAGATTCTATTCATACGGCGACAGCAGCCTGTTGTATCCTTCGAGGGAAGTTCAATGAGCTCGCGTTTCAAGTTTGATATATCGGCGACCGACGGCGCGGCGCGCACCGGCATTATCCATATGCAGCGCGGTGATATTCGCACACCGGCCTTCATGCCAGTGGGAACTGCGGGCACGGTTAAGGCCATGTTGCCTGAAAATGTCAGGTCAACCGGCGCTGATATTTTGCTTGGCAATACCTACCATTTGATGCTGCGGCCCACAGCCGAGCGCATTGACCGGTTGGGGGGCTTGCATAAATTTATGAATTGGGACCGGCCTATCCTCACCGATTCCGGTGGTTTTCAGGTGATGTCACTGACCGAGCTCAGGAAAATGAGCGAGCAGGGCGTTGAGTTCCGCTCTCATATAGACGGTACCAAGCTGATGCTTACGCCTGAACGTTCGATGGAAATTCAGCGATTGCTGGGCACTGACATTGTCATGGCGTTTGATGAATGCACACCTTTCCCCGCGACCGAAGAGGTTGCCAAAGGCTCTATGGAACTGTCCATGCGCTGGGCACAGCGCTCGCGCGACGGGTTCGACAGCGGTGCAGACCACGCCGCCAGAGCGGCGCTGTTTGGCATCGTCCAGGGTGGTGTTTATCAGGACCTGCGTTTTCGCTCCATCGATGCGCTGACCGAAATTGGCTTTGACGGATATGCCGTTGGCGGCCTCGCGGTCGGCGAAGGTCAGGAAATGATGTTCAAGGTGCTTGACTTCACCATGCCACGCATGCCCGAAGGCGCGCCGCGCTATTTGATGGGCGTCGGCAAACCCGATGATATTGTCGGTGCCGTCGAGCGCGGCATTGATATGTTCGACTGCGTTATGCCCACCCGGTCCGGGCGCACAGGGCAGGGTTTTACCCGTTTTGGCCCGATCAATATGAAAAATGCTCGTCACAAAGATGATGATCGGCCCATCGATGCCGCGTGTGTGTGTCCGGCATGCAGTCAATATAGCCGCGCTTACGTACATCACCTGATCAAGGCCGGGGAAATTCTCGGTGCCATGTTGCTGACCTGGCATAACCTGCAATTTTACCAGGACCTGATGGCGGGCCTGCGGTCGGCGATTGCCGAGGGCGGCCTCGCAAGCTTTTCAGATGAGTTCAGGGTCAATTACGGGCGCGGCGACATTGACCCTCTCTAATGTGCTGCCGCCACGTCGAATCATGCCCGGCCCAACCCAAGTTTAGTTGACCACCGCCATCTGTTGCTGTTTTCTCAAAGAGGATCACATTTCAACTTTGAAAGGCACCGCGATGAAAAAAGCGCTTTTAGGTACTATAATTTTTGCATTGGGCTTAATCGGATATTCAAGCCTTGCGCAGGAACGCAGTGTTGATGGCCTTGTCGTCACTGGCCACAATAAAACCGCCATCATCGCGACGGAACGACTAAAGAGAGGTTGGTATGACGGGGCCTATCATTTCTCTCCAGCAGTCAGGGCAGGGGATTATCTGTTCCTGTCAGGCGTTGCGGTCAGTATTCGCAACACAGAAACCCCGATCAACCGCCAAGCGTACAAAGACCTTGTTCGGTCTGGGTTTTCGCGCCTGCAAACGGTGTTGAAGGCGGCAGGGACTGATATGAACAGCATTGTGAAAATCACCAGCTTTCATGTTTTCGACAGCCCCTTGCTTGCGGTTGATAAACGTGACCAGGTTTTGGTGATGGCGGAAGTGAAAGGCGAGTTTATGGAAGAGCCGCACGCAGCCTGGACTGCAGTTGGCACAACCGCTCTTTTGCCCGATGCCGGCGTTGTTGAAATTGATATCGTCGCTTATGCACCGCTTGGGAAATAATGCACTGTAAACAGTATGGCGCTGCACGGTTGCTGTGATTAAAAGCGGTGAATATACGGCGTGTAAGCCGTCAATAATCACCGCAGCACCGGCACAATTTGGACTTGGCAGGAAAAAAATTCATAAAGCCGCGAGTTTTTCTTGACCAGCCCTGGTGATGCACCTATGTTCCGCCGCGTTCGGGAGGAAACATTTCCGCCGCAACATTGAGGGCCCGTAGCTCAGCTGGTAGAGCGGCTGACTTTTAATCAGTAGGTCACAGGTTCGAACCCTGTCGGGCTCACCAAATTCCAAAGGTCGGTGCATATGCGCCGACCTTTTTGTTTGTGTCGGCCCTTCAAATTGCTGGTAATGTTGCCCATCAATTTATCCGGTAAATCACTCGTCAAATCAGTCTGGCACTGAATTCTACTCCATTTATCGCATTTGCCACGAAAATGACGTGATTGCAGGCTTGTTTTCAAGGGCGTCTAGGGCCTAATCTGTTGGCCACGTATCGAGAGAATGGATGACATGAAATTCAGCGAAAAAACATGGCCTTTTAAAATGTCTACAGCAATCGGATTTTTCTGTGTTTTGGCCCTGTCTGTCGTTTCCCAACCCGTTTTATCTTCCTTTGAACAGGATCAGGCTAAAAAACAGCCAGTTCAGGAACAAACCGCAGCAAAGGCAGGTGCAAAAGCAGTCACAAAGCCAGCTGTGCCATCGGCTTCGCCCAAGCGCGACGCTGCTTTTGAGGCCTGGCTGGACGCTGTGCGCGTCGAGGCGCGCGAGCGCGGCATATCACAAGCAACTCTGGACACTGCGCTGGCAGACGTCACGCCGATTGTGCGGGTTATTCAGCGCGACAGGAACCAGCCTGAGGTCAAGCAAACCTATGCACGCTACCTGAAAGCGCGGGTTAGTGACTGGCGCAAATCCAAGGGCGCAGTCGCCCTCAACGAAAATGCTGCCAGCCTCCAGGCAGCGGCCGGCAAATACGGCGTTCAACCACGCTTTATCGCCGCTATTTGGGGTGTGGAAACCAATTATGGAACCGTGCCGTTAACCTATTCGGTTTTTGATGCCGTCTCGACCCTTGCTTATGACAAACGGCGCGGCAAAAGATTTCGCCGCGAACTGTTCGCCGCGCTTGAGATACTCGACAAAGGCATGACAAGCTTTGACAAGCTGAAGGGCTCGTGGGCTGGTGCAATGGGTCAGCCGCAGTTTATGCCGGAGAATTATCTGAAGTATGCCGTTGATATGGACGGCGATGGCCAGCGGGACATTTGGCAAAATAAGGCCGATGTCCAGGGCTCAATCGCTAACTATCTGAAATCTTTCGGCTGGCGCGATGACCAAACCTGGGGCCGCAAGGTCAAGCTGCCCGCAGGCGGCGAAACCAGCTTGGCTGGTGTGCAGGCAGACGGTATCACCCCGGACAGGCAATGCAGAAGTTTCAAATCAATGGGGATTTGGCGTGACCTTCAAGACTGGCAGTCGCTGGGTGTCAGGCGACTGGACGGCACAGCGTTGCCGCCGCGGTCTATTCCTGCTGCGCTGATTGTTGGCGACGAGGGCGACAGCGAAGGCTATTTGGTTTACCGCAATTTCTGTTCAATCATGCGCTATAACCCGTCGTTCAAATATGCGCTGTCAGTTGGCTTGCTCTCAGACGCCATCAGGGCTGGCGCTGTTGCCAGCGCGTCGCGGTAGGGCCCCGAAATGAAACGGGAATGAAACTGGAATGAAATTAACGAGAATAATTCTTGCCCTCACACTGGCGTTTGCCGTTGTGGCCTGTTCGTCCGGGCCTAAGCCACGGCTTGGTCGCATGCCGCCGAACGACGAGATGCCCAAGGGCGACCAGGGCGTGAAGCGCAAAGTAGGCAACCCCTACAAGATTGCTGGCGTCTGGTACCACCCCAAAGAAGATCCAACCTATGACCAAACCGGCTATGCGTCCTGGTACGGCAAGGATTTTCACGGCAAGGCGACTGCCAACGGCGAGGTCTATAATATGAACTCACTAACGGCGGCCCATAAAACCCTGCCGATGCCGTCCTATGTGAAAGTGACCAATTTGGGCAATAACCGATCAATTGTGCTGCGGGTCAACGACAGGGGGCCTTTTGTGGCTGGCCGGTTGATTGATGTTTCGCGCCGCGGGGCTCAGTTGTTGGGCTTTCAAAAACAAGGGGTAACCCGGGTTCGCATTCAGGCATCTGACTCTAACGGAAAAGTGGTTCGGTCAACGCGCGCTAGAAGCCGACAAGTTGCTACACGCGCCCCTGCACCCATCGCACCGAAGGAAAATACCGCCACCCCAAATACAGCTGGTAAGGAAACTCATTATGTTCAGGTCGGTTCCTACAGCAGTCAGGATAATGCTACCCTGCAGGCTAATAAATTGCGCCGTTCGGGCCATCCGGCGCGGGTTATGCGTCAGGTTCAAAACGGCCGAGCATTTTGGCGGGTCCGAATTGGCCCTTTTATCCAGCGGCTTTTAGCACAGGACAAGCTTGACCGAGTGGTCTCCGATGGGTTTTATGATGCCCGAATATTTACAGAATCAGCCCGCTAGCGCGGTGCGGAAATTTTAGTCGTCAGTTAAAAGGTAAAACAAAATGAATGCGTTCGCGAAGGGTAGTTTCAAGCTGATATTGGCGGTTGTCGGATCGATGATCTTTACAAGCCTTGCTGTTGCCCAAACCATGGCCACACCGGCGCGCCAGGCCGTGTTGCTGGATACCAGTACCGGCAGCATCTTGTTTGAAAAAGATGCAGATACGCCGTTCCCGCCGGCATCAATGAGCAAACTGATGACGGTTTATTATGCGTTTGAGGCGATTAAACAGGGTGAGCTGGCGCTGGATGACGAAGTTGTTGTTTCCGACGAAACATGGCGTGAGTGGAATAACCGTGGCTCAACCATGTTTTTGCGAGCAAAAGATGTGGTCACGGTGGCCGATTTGCTGCGCGGCATTATCGTCCTGTCCGGTAACGATGCCTGTGTTGTGCTGGCAGAACATATGGCCGGGTCGCACGATTTGTTTGTTGACTGGCTCAACGCCAAAGCGGTTGAAATGGGCCTGACCGGAAGCGTTTTTAAGAATGCCAATGGCTGGCCTGCCGAAGGTCATGTGATGACAGCGCGCGATTTGGCAACATTGTCATACCGTCTGTCAGTAGATTTTCCCGAGCTGTACCCGATGTTTGCCGAGCGCGAATACCTCTACAAGGAATTCAATAGAAATAAATACAACAGAAACCCGCTGCTGGGACGTTTTCCGGGCGCGGACGGGTTGAAAACCGGCCACACAGAGGAAAGCGGCTACGGGTTAGCAGCGTCTGCGGAGCGCGAGGGCAGGCGTCTGGTTCTTGTGCTGGGTGGGTTGTCTTCGACCAGCGAACGCACCCGCGAAAGCCAGCGTCTTTTGCAGTATGGTTTCCGCAACTTCAGACACTATCCGCTGTTCCGGGCGGGTGAAACTGTCGACCGCGCCGAAGTTTGGCTCGGCGACGAACTGACCGTGCCGATGGTTATAGGCGAAGACCTTGCCATTACCATGTCGCGGCGTCAGCGGGCTGAAATGAAGGTGTCGATCGAATATTCTAATCCGGTCGCCGCGCCCATTTCCAAGGGCCAGACTATCGGTGAGTTGGTGGTTGAACTGCGTGGCCGCGAGCCAATCCGGCTCCCCCTTCAGGCCGGTCAGGCAATTGACGATGTTGGCGGCTTCGGCAAAATTGGTGCTGCTTTCAGCTATCTATTGTTTGGATCAGCCGGGGCGGAAACGCCTGGGCAATGACAGCGCCGCATGCCAATAAAGGCCCTTTCATCACGCTTGAAGGCGGTGAAGGCTCTGGAAAATCTACCCAGATCAAGCTTTTGTCCCAGTGGTTGGACGGTTTGGGTGTAGATCATGTGTGCACGCGCGAGCCCGGCGGTGCCCCCGGAGCAGAACAGATACGCAGCCTCGTACTGACCGGCGACGTGGATCGCTGGACACCGATGACAGAGGTACTTTTGTATACTGCGGCACGCTCAGACCATGTGGAACGGGTTATAACACCTGCACTCGACAGTGGTCGCATGGTCATCTGTGACCGTTTTTACGATTCCAGTATCGCCTATCAGGGTGCCGGGCGCGGCGTAGGCGTTGAAAAGGTTAGAGACCTTCAGAAATTGGTTCTTGGTGACTTGAGGCCGGACCTGACGCTGATTTTGGACCTGCCAGTGCAGGTTGGCCTGAGCCGGGCGGTTTCCCGGGAGACTGGTATTGTCGATGCCGAGGACAGGTTTGAACGGATGGATGTTAGCCTGCACGAAACTTTTCGGCGGGTGTTTCTGGAAATTGCCGAGCAAGCGCCTGACCGCTGTGTTGTCATTGACGCTGACAGAGAGGTTGATGCCTTGCAGGATATTCTCAGAAGCACTATCGCCCGGCGATTTGGATTTGCGGAACAGCTGTGAGCCTGGAGCCCGAACATATGGATCACCCACGTCTTACGGACCAATTGTTTGGCCATGACGCAGCCGAGCGCTTGTTTCTTGAGGCTGTGAACAGGGATCGTATTCACCACGGTTGGCTGATAACCGGACCCAAAGGCATCGGCAAAGCCACGTTCGCATGGCGTTTGGCCAAGTTTTTATTGTCACGAAACCCGGGCGTGGCTACAGACGACGGCCCCGGATTGTTTGGGGATAAGGGCGCACCCGAAGAATACCAAACCCTCAGCCTTGATGAAGATGATATGGTCGCATCTCAGGTTGCGGCTGGCGGCCACGGTGGGTTGCTGTTGGTGGAAAGAAGCCTGAACGAGACCACTGGCAAGATGCGTAAAGACATTGCTATCGGCGATGTTCGCAAGCTGACCCGGTTCTTCAGCCAGACCGCCAGCGAAGGTGGTTGGCGGGTTGCCATTGTCGACGCCGCCGACGAAATGAATGCCAATGCGGCTAATGCTCTTCTTAAAATTCTTGAAGAGCCGCCGGAAAAGTCGATCATTCTTTTGATTGCTCATTCGCCGGGCAAGTTACTGCCTACAATTCGCAGCCGTTGTCGGGCATTGCCGCTGACCCCGCTGCACAACGACAGCGTTCGCGCTGTCTTGGCGGCTCGGTTCCCTGAGATTGAGACGATCGAGTTGGATGCCGCGGCTGCGATGGCGGCGGGTGCGCCGGGCAAAGCCATAGAATTGGTATCCAGGGCGGGCACAGATTTGTACCGCCAAATGGCCTCGACGCTGGTGGCGTTGCCGACGGTTGATATGACGCAGGTTCATGCGCTTGCGGGCAAATTGGGCGCGATAAAAGCCGATGCAGAATATCGACTGTTTACTGAAATGTTCACCGCGTGGCTGCAACGGCTTATTCGCCAGAGCGTTACCGGTGAAGCAACGCAAGATGTGATGGCTGGCGAAAGCGAGCAAATTTCGCGTATTTCGTCGATGGCAAGGGTTGATCAGTGGCTGGAGCTGTGGGACAAGGTGAGCCATTTGATTAGCCGGGCTGATGCGGTCAATCTGGACCGTAAACAAGTGATTGTCTCGCTGTTTGCGTCCTTGAAAGCGACCGTTAAGCCCTGACTGAATAAGGATTGAGCCCCATATGGCTCAAGTTTTTTGTCTGACAGGATTGATATGAGCGAGCGGCCAGCTTTTTACATTACAACGCCGATTTACTATGTGAACGACGTGCCTCATATTGGCCATGCCTATACCACGCTCGCGTGCGATGTGCTCGCCCGCTTCAAGCGACTGGACGGCTACGACGTGATGTTTCTGACCGGTACCGATGAGCACGGGCAGAAAGTTGAAAAATCAGCGGAAAAAGCTGGTGTGCCACCGCAGGAGTTTTGCGACCGGGTTTCTGCCCGTTTCGGCGAGCTCGCGGAGGCAATGGATTTCTCCAATGACCAGTTCATTCGCACAACCGAGGCAAGACACCGGGTTTCTGTTCAGCATTTATGGAAAGTGCTGGAGGACAAGGGTTTTATCTACGAAGACAGCTATGCTGGCTGGTATTCGGTGCGGGACGAAGCCTTTTACAGCGAGGACGAACTGAGCGAAGGCGACGGCGGCGAAAAACTGGCACCGTCTGGCGCAGCGGTTGAATGGGTGGAAGAGCCAAGCTATTTCTTCCGCCTGTCGGCCATGCAAGACAAGCTGCTGGCGCTCTACGAGGATCAGCCAGAGTTTGTGAAGCCCAAATCACGCCTTAATGAGGTGCGCAGCTTTGTCTCCGGTGGTTTGCAGGATCTGTCGATCTCCAGAACCAGCTTCAGTTGGGGGGTGCCGGTGCCGGGCGCAGACGGCCATATTATGTATGTCTGGATTGATGCGCTGGCTAATTACCTGACAGCAGTTGGCTACCCGGACGAGGGGTCTGACAGTTACAAGACCTTCTGGCCCGCCGACGTTCATATGATCGGCAAGGATATCCTGCGGTTTCATGCGGTTTACTGGCCGGCCTTTTTGCTGGCCGCCGACCTACCGCTGCCGGGCAGGGTGTTCGCCCACGGCTGGTGGACAAATGAAGGGCAAAAAATTTCCAAGTCGCTTGGCAATGTGATTGACCCGTTTGAGCTTATTGAAAACTATGGTCTTGACGCGGTGCGTTTCTATCTGTTGCGCGAAGTACCGTTTGGTAACGACGGCGACTTTTCCCGCACCTCATTCGTTCAGCGCTGCAATGCTGACCTGGCAAATGGCATTGGAAATTTAAATAATCGCACGCTGGGTTTGATTGTCAAAAACTGTGATGGTGCGATACCATTGCCTAATGAATTAGTTAAAGAGGACAATGATTTATTATCCTCTGTTCATAATTTAATTGAAGAAGTTCGAGCCCATATGGACAACCAGGCTTTTCACAAAGCGTTTGAGGCAATCTGGCAGCAGGCCTCTGCAGCCGATAGCTATATTTCGGCGCAGGAACCCTGGAAGTTGAAGAAGACCGACCCGGACCGCATGATAACCGTTCTGTATGTCTTGGCGGAAGTTATTCGCCAATTGGCTATCCTTATCCAACCGATCATGCCTGATGCGGCGGATAAGTTGTTGAACGGGCTTGGTATTCACGATCAAAAGCGGTCCTATGCTTACTTGGGGCCTGATCATCGCTTGAAGCCGGGTACCGTAATTTCCAAGCCCGGTGTGATTTTCCCGCGCCTGGAGATGCCTGCCCCTGAAGGCACTGGCGAATGAGCGATTATGGCTACATTGTCGATAGCCATTGTCACTTGAATTACAAAGGCTTAGTGGAGGAGCAGGGCGCTGTGATCCAGCGCGCGCGCGATGCGGGCGTTGGCTGTATGCTGGCGATTAACACAAAACTCAAAGAATACTCTGAGATTATAGG
>JAJFIT010000225.1 GCA_021774775.1 Alphaproteobacteria bacterium
TCATCAACTCGTATGGCAGTGCTTTGAGAATAATTCCAAAACTGCCGCCAGCGAGCCAAAAGCCACCAAACACCATCAAAAGGACGACAACTAAGCCAATGATCAGAAACATCGTTCAACAAACCCGTATTAATTTGCGCGAAGCATTTTAAACTGGGGCCAGTTTCAACCATTAGGCTTAACAAGCTATTAAGAATAATCAGAAAATCGGGTTTGGCAGTCTCAGGCGAAATACAAAGCGCGAAATGTTCTATCTTTCCCCGACGACATCGCTGTATTTCACGGTACAGCCATAAGGCTTGGTCATGGGCAAAGCCACCCTTTCACCAGCCTGTATTTGGCTCCAGGCGGCCAACACCAAATTATTTGCTTTCGCGAGGCTGCGTGTTGACGCCGACGGAATGTCGTCAATGGCGCCTTGGTAAAGAAGCGCCCCGGTTTCGCCGACAATGAACATATGCAGTGTTGTTTTGGCACCGTACAATCTGCCAATGCTGCCCGACGGGTCCAGCACAACATGATCGGCGTATGAGGCGCGCGAGGCCGTTAACTGTTGGGCCTCAACTGCCGATATATGGCCTTGCTGACCCGGCGCCGACGATGTGATTGAAATCCACACGGCACCATCTTCTGTTAAGGTGCGCTGGGTTTTCTGCATATTTCCGCTGCCGTAATGCTTGCGAACGTATGGGCATTGATGATTGGTCCATTCCAGCACAACGGCTTTGCCGCGAAAATCAGCCAAGCTGATTTGCTCGCCTGTCATGGTCGTGCCAGTGAAATCAGGTGCCTGGCCATCAGCGGCTGTCGCTGCCAATGCCGCAGAGGCAACGCCCACGCCAAGCATAAACCATGAAGCTAGCTTAAAAAATAAGCGCACCTGTTTCATGATAGGTCCGATCACTTAATATCAGCGATTGCATCTGCAATGATGCCTGGTGTTAAAATTTCCGGCAGAATAATCGCCTCCGTTTGCCCTTTGGGGAACAAAAGATACAGGGGCACACCGGCGCGCCCATAGTCAGCGAGCAGGTTGGCAATTTCATCATTGCGATTGGTCCAATCGCCCTTCAACAGTTTTATATTGTTCGCAGCCATTAACGCCTGTGTGTCATCGGTAAACAATGCAACCTGCTCATTGACCTTACAGGTGATACACCATTCAGCAGTGAAATAGGCAAACACAGTTTCGCCGTCGTCAAGCAATTCTGCCAACTTTGTTTCGCTGTAAGGCTGGATTTTACCATTTTCCTGCGGAACAGTCCCGATTGGGGTGCTAAAGGGCTGATAAATAATACCCACGATGGCACCGACCATGAACATCACAGCGACGCCACGGCTAATCTTGCCATTGAAAGATTGCCAGACCCAAACACCAAAAGTAGCAACAATTAACGCTACCAATAGTGCCAATGTAGCAGTTGCGCCTGCCTGCAGGTTAAACACATACAACAGCCATGCCGCGGTCAGATACATGGGGAAAGCAAGCGCTTCTTTCAATTTCTCCATCCATGGGCCGGGGCGCGGCATCAATTTCGCCAGTGCCGGGCTGTAGGACAACACAAAAAACGGCAGCGCCAAACCAATGGCCAGCATGCTGAATATCAAAAACACAACCGGCGCTGGCTGGGTTAGTGCGTAGCCAATTGCCGGTGCCATCAGCGGCGCTGTGCATGGGGTGGCAACCAGCGCAGCGAGCACACCCTGAAAAAAGGCCCCCTTATTGCCATCTTTTGAAGCAAGGCCCTGCCCCGCACCCTCAACACCAACAGTTATGTTAAACATGCCTGACAACGACAGCGCGACAAGCAGCATCAACAAAACAAGCGAGCCAACAAAAGCGGGTTCCTGCAGTTGGAAACCCCAGCCAATGGTCGCACCGCCTGATTTAATCATCAGCAAAACCCCGACAATGATCATGAAACTGACCCAGATACCAGCGGTGTATGACCAGCCCTCTTGCTTTCGACCGGTTTCAGTTTTTCTATTTGCAGCAATGAAAGAAAAAGCCTTCAACGATAAAACCGGGAACACGCACGGCATCAAATTCAGCACCATGCCACCGAGCAGTGCAAAAACAAGCGCCTGCCACAGCGGCAAAGCGGCTCGGACTGTGGGCGATGTACCGGTGCCGGCGGTTGCTAATGGTTCCTGAACCAACGCTGCATCCACCTCAATCGCGCGTCGGCTACCGTCCTCAAAGGAAAGAACCAGTACACCTTTGCCGTCAGTTGCATCGACGTAACCCTCCAGGCGCTTCATATCCACGAAAAGACCGTCATCGGTAAGCGACCATTGCTGGTCAGCGGCATATTCGGTAACACCGTCGCCTGCAGGGAAGAAGTAAGCGTCTTTCAAGCCAATGACTTCAGTTTGCGCAACATGGACCTTGAGGCGTGACTGAGCGGGATAAACCGTCAGATCAGCCGCCCATATGGCCATTTCCGGCAGGGCAGTTCGTGCGGCCTGGAAAACTGCCTTGGCGGCAGGATCAGTTTTAAGCTGTGATACCGGAATTTCGGCATTCCATTTGCCGTCCTGTGGCACGCACTCAATTTCACAAACCAACCACTCCACCTCAAGCGCAATTGGGACCACCGTGTCTCGATAGTCATCATCGATAACCAAAGGTACCAAAAGAACCGAGGGCTCCTCATATCCATAGTTCATTAACGGGCCAACAGGCATGCGGTGCGGGGTTGGATATAACGGCTCACCTGCGGTAACACCGTCTGGCAGTGTCCAGTATAATAGGGGGGCTGCCCCGCTGTCGCCGTAATTTTTCCAGTAGGAATGCCAGCCCGCACGCGGGGTCAGCTCGAGGCCCAGCCACACGGTTTCTCCTGCCGCAGCTGCTGAATACTCAGAATGCAGCGTAGCGCTGCTGTGGCTTACCTCAACTCGGCCAAGGTCGGCAGCAGCCGGGATCGCTTGCGCCAAAACAAAGCAGGCAGCCGTAAAAGCCATCGCCGCAAACTGTGTGATTGATTTTTGCGCTTTTGCCACGCCGTATCCCCAAATTTCAATTGGCAAGTACCGTTTCTGCGGTTTTCCTATAGGAAAACCGGCACCATTGCATATCACATATATGTCAAAGGGCACCGCGGTGCCCTTTAAAAAATTGTATCGCAAAGCATTTACTCAGACGGGCTAGCCGCTTCAAATGCACCCATTGGACCGGGGAAGACAACCGGACTTTCCAAGCCATCATTGGCCACAGATGCAACGCCGAAGAAATAATTGTCGATAACAATATTTTCCAGCGTCAGCTCACGCGTGTCCTTACTTACCGTTCGGCTCCACTGCCACTGGGAATCGGTAGTCAAACGCCAGTAGACTTTAAAAGCCTTCAAATTTGCTGTCTCGCGTTCGCCGCCGCGGATTTGCCATTTGATTGTAGTTGAGGGGCGAACTGCACCTTCGAGGGTTACATCTGCAGGAAACGGCGGCGCGCCCGCCATAGATGCCAATGTAACCACATTCAACGCTGTCAGTTTGCGCGCATAATCAAAATTAACACCTTCGATCACATCACCGTATTCGATGTCATTTTCAGTGCGCAGGTCCTGATGCTGGCGGTTATAATTTTCGTTGGTTTCCATAATGCGAACGCCGGGCATGCCTGCTTCGTTAAAGGGACGGTGATGTCCGCCGCGCCCGAAACGGTCCAACCGGTATATCATCATAACATCCAGATTAGGGATATAATCGTCTGCCAATCGGTCAACCAGCCGGGCAATATTCCGGCTTGGGCTGTCCACCTCGCCGCCCATGAAGCGGCGCATGCGCCCTTCCCGCTCGGTTTCGGTTTTGCGCGTGCCCTCGGAAAACACCCGTGCGGTGGTGTTGTTGACAACACCATTTACACCTTCGATGTTGCCGATCATGTCATTGTTCAGCACACCCATTACGCGCCAACCCTGTTCATTGGCGTGACGGGTTAATATTTCGCCTCCGTAGAGCCCCTGTTCTTCGCCGGACAGGCCAGCATAGACAATCGTGCCAGGAAATTTAGTTTGGCATAACACGCGAAATGCTTCGATGGTGCCCGCCATACCGGATGCGTTGTCGTTGGCACCGGGCGAATCGTCTGTGGCGTTCAAAGGGTCTGATATCCGGCTATCAATATCGCCTGACATGAGAACCACACGGTCAGGATCTAAAATGCCGCGCTGAACCGCAAGCACGTTCACCACCTCGGTTGGCTCGGGAATACGATTACCGCTGACAACATCAGACACAGTGTAAATATCCACGTCTGCAACACATGTTTCTGCAATCCGCTTATATTCGGCTTCTATCCAGCGCCGCGCCGCGCCGATGCCTCGTGTGTCTGAGATGGTATCGGACAATGTGTGCCGTGTGCCAAACCCTGCCAGTTTGCGAATATCTGTTTCAATGCGATCAGCAGAAACATCCGCGACAAATCCATGCAAACGCTGAACCTCAGGCGATGGAACAGTGTGATGATCAGCCAATGCCCCGCCAGCGAGCAGACAGCTCGCAGCTATAGAAGTAATTTTGGTTTTAATATTCACGTTGGACCCTTCCCCATATATCAAAATACCTGTTAACCCAAACCTAATGCCCTCGGGGCACACTCTTGGTGTATACATCGCGGTCCAGATCACGAGCATCTACACTGACAGATGCATATTCCGCAAACAAAGATGCCAGCCTGTCATGCACTGTTTGCGTCAGTCTCTTTTTGGTCTCTTCGTCTCTGCCGTCAATTAAATAAATCGTGACATGCACAAATTGGCCATGCCTGCCACCAACAAAGGCAGAATGAAACTGTTTGACCCGCACCTTTATTGTGCTTTCCTCAAATATCCCGGTGGATACAGCCGCCCAGTGCACTGCCATCATCAGGTCGTCGTCTGTGATATCACCGGCTTCCTCAGGGGTATATTCGATCACCATATGTGGCATGAGCCATACTCGCCTTTTTTATTCTAACACCGTTATGGAAATGCGTTTTGAAAATACCGGTGGATTGTGCGGCAGATGATTTTGATCACCCAATAGCAACTGCAATGTATGCCTTCCTGGTGCCAGCGTTATGGTTACCTCGGTTTGCCCCCCACCAAAATGAAGATGGTTGCTGTCATTGATAATATTTTCGTTCATCGGCGGTAAGGGCGCGTCAATAATCAAATGGTGATGGCCTGTCCCGATCTTTTCAACCCCGGCGGGTGCTACGCCCATGCCTTTCAGGCCAAACTTCACGGTGACCGGGCCTTTGACTTCCGCGCCATCAAATGGCTGAATAAAATAAACAGCGGCACCGGGTTTTGATGCGGTTTGGAGATCTTGTGCGCTAACGGCAACCGCTGCCACAAATAGGGTAAAAAAAATCGTAGTGAATGTTTTAATCAGCTTCATTTGAGGGTTCCCTATATAGGTGATTTAAAAGGGTTACTGCAGCCATTATACTTCGCTTTTGCCAATGTCCGCCCAAACCCGTAACTGGCTTGCGCATTCACGGTAAATTGCCCGCGGTCTAAAGCGAATAAAATGCGCAATGGTCGGCGAATGTTTTACCCACCCTTTTGAGAAAAACCGCCCAAGCAGCCAATAGCCCTTGCTTTTGTGCAGTTCACTGAGGTGGTCAATGGGATCAAATTTGAAATCCCGCGCCATATATGTGGTTTCCATCACGCCGTCCTCGCCCGCCGAGTAGCTGGCAGGCACCATTTTCGCACGCCCCATCGCAGCGCTCCATATAGGCTCGTCTGCGATCTGAAAGTTCATGTCACGGTGTTGCACAAAAAGGATATCCTGCGAGTTTTCCCGCAAGTCGCTCACTGTTTCCAAAAATTCATCCAGACCTGGCCCCTTGCGGAAATACATCACCCCGCTATTCATATGAACCATATAGGCAAGGCCCAACGCTTTGCAGACCTCTGATATTTCAAAGGTATACCACGAACCCTTTTTAGCGGTGTTTCCGGCAACGTTAAAGCATTGCGTCGCCAACTTTTGCCAATGGCGATTCATATCGCGCTTCATCAGTAAACAATCAGAATCGAGGAACATGGTCTCGTCATAAGGCAGAAACCCTGGCACATCCAACTTGCCAGCGCAGCCAACACCCAGCGTGCCGGGAAGCGCAACAATGATACGGTCAAATTGTTCCTTTTCGCCGACGTCCAACTTGGACGCATCGTCACACAGCAGAGTGATCGGGCGTTCAGCATCGTTCAATCGAACGCTAATCGCCAAATTTACCGCTGCATCGAAAAACTGACGGTCGCCAGTTGCAAGTGTTAGATAGCCTTGCGACATTTAACTTGATTAACCCTCATTGCCAGCCTAGTGACCATTCTAATACTATTTTGCGATCACTTTATTACCCGGCCCCCACGTCCTACATACCCTCAAACCGGGATTTGATGAAGAGGAAAGTCACTTTGACTAAACTTAGTCTGGTTATTGCACCCAATCCGATATTCAAGCAAAAGGCGCTGGATGTTCAACAGGTTGACGATGATATCCGCACTTTGTGCGCCGACATGCTTGAAACCCTTTACGCCGAAAGAGGTATTGGCATAGCGGCACCAATGGTGGGCGTGCTCAAACGGGTCATCGCTATCGACCTGCAGGAAGAAGGTATACGGGCCCCGCTTATATGCATAAATCCGCAGATAACCAGCACTTCATCGTACACCCAAACGCACGAGGAAGCCTCGCTTTGCTTTCCCGGCATCCGCGCAGAAATTGAACGGCCAAACGCGCTGGAACTGAACTATCTGGACACTGATGGAAAACCACAAAATCTACAGGCTGACGATTGGTTGGCGACCGTTATCCAGCATGAGATGGAGTATTTGGATGGTCGTGTATTCCTCGATAATCTATCAAAATTAAAGCGCGACCGATTGATCAAAAAGATGCTCAAGGACATCAAACACGCGCAGGCATGTGGTGATCCACATTGCGGCCATGATCATCATTAAAACTTTTTGATAACAATGAGATAAATATTTTTTCTCAAGTAATGCCTTATATTCATCTTGGCAGACCCATGCCAAATACGCATTGAGCGCGGCATAGACAACCGGGGTTGGCGGAAAGCTGCCCGGGTAATACCCCCATAATTAGGGGACTTGATAAGTAGAATATTTTAGCAGCCATGGGCATGCCCCTTGGCACTCTCCTTATCCGCTCGTGAACAAAAAAAAGACCGCCCCCCATATTTACTCTGGGGAGCGGCCTTTTGAACTCGAAACAAAATAGTTTGATACTCGAAACAGAAACTTTGTCCAATTCCTCGCGTATAAAGAAAGGCTTTTAACGCTTGGAGAACTGGAAGCTCCGGCGTGCTTTCGCCCGGCCGTATTTCTTCCGCTCAACAACCCGGCTATCGCGTGTCAGGAAGCCCGCAGCTTTAAGCGCACCGCGCAGTTCAGGTTCAGCAAGCTGAATACACTGAGAAATACCGTGCTTAACCGCACCGGCCTGGCCAGACAGCCCGCCGCCTTTTACGGTTGCGATAACATCATACTGGTTTTCGCGGCCCGCAACCTGAAACGGCTGGTTCACAATAAGACGCAGCGTAGGACGCGCGAAATATGTTTCCTGATCACGACCATTTACGGTGATTTTGCCGGAGCCTGGCTTGATCCACACGCGAGCAACCGCATCTTTACGTTTACCAGTGGCGTATGAACGGCCCATGGCGTCAACAACAACGGCGCGTTCAACTGATGCGTCTTCAACAGCAGCAGTAGCTTCGCCAGTAAGTTCTTTAAGGTCTTGAAGGTCGGCCATGTGCTTACCTCTTGTTCTTTGGGTTCATAGCGCCAACGTCAAGCACGGCAGGCTCTTGCGCTGTGTGAGGGTGATCCGAGCCAGCATATACCCGCAGGTTGCGAAGCTGTTGGCGGCCAAGTGGGCCTTTCGGGATCATGCGTTCGATGGCTTTTTCAACAACACGCTCAGGAAAACGGCCGGAAAGAATCTCGCCAGCAGTGGTAGACTTGATACCACCCGGGTGACCTGTGTGACGGTAATAAACTTTGTCAGACAATTTCTTGCCGGTCAGCTTCACTTTTTCTGCATTGATAACGATAACATTATCACCGCAATCCATGTGAGGTGTGTATGTGGTTTTGTGTTTACCGCGAAGAACAACAGCAACAGCCTGCGCCATACGACCAAGGATAAGACCCTCGGCGTCAACGATCAGCCATTTCTTTTCGATCTCCGAAGCTTTTGCGGAATATGTTTTCATCGCAATGGGCCCTCAGGTTAGAACAGCAAACCATTTGCTGCCCGCTTCTACATTCAGAGGCTGGGGATAATTCCCAAGCCCAAATTTCGGTTCAGGCGCGCAATATAGGCATATCAGGCGGCATGTCAACGTCTAATATTGAGTGTAATTTAAAATATGTCAATAAAAACAATATTTTAACTACACGGTATTTAATTACCCCATTATTTCCCACCGTTTTACCAGCTATTTGCAATAATCCTATTCAGACCCATATCAACTGCAGTAACTAATCACAGACAAATCACCGGTTTTGTTAGAAAATGAGGGAACACCCATGACGAATAAACAGATACTATTGAAAAGCCGCCCAAACGGTTGGCCAACAGCAGATAACTTTAAACTGGCAGAGGCTGCAGTTCCCGAGCCTGGACCGGGCCAGATCGTGGTTGAGGCCAGTTATATGTCTGTAGACCCCTATATGCGGGGCCGGATGAATGACGTGAAAAGCTATGTGCCGCCGTTCCAGATTGGCCAGCCACTGCAAGCTGGTATCGTCGGCAAGGTCGTCGCGTCAAATGGCGGGCCGTTTAAGGCGGGCACTTATGTGACTGGCATGGGGGACTGGGCAAATTACACACTGACAGACGGCGAAGGTTATCGCCCGATCAACCCCGACCTCGCCCCCCTGTCCTATCATCTCGGCATTCTGGGTATGCCTGGCATGACCGCCTATGTGGGCCTAAAGGGCGTTGCAGAAATGCAAGACGGTGAAAACCTGTTTGTCTCCGCAGCCTCAGGTGCCGTCGGTCAGGTGGTTGGTCAAATTGGGAAAAACATGGGGTGTCATGTGGCTGGTAGTGCCGGTTCCGACGACAAGGTGGCATACCTGGCCGACGAGCTTGGGTTTGATGCCGCGTTCAACTATAAAACCGAAGATGTTTACAAGGCAGTTCGCGCAACTAATCCAAACGGAATTGACGTCTATTTCGAAAATGTCGGCGGCCCGGTTCTGGAAGCTGTGATAAACAACCTGAACTTCAATGCACGTATCGCTCTTTGTGGAATGATTTCCATGTATAACTCTACACTTGATGATTTGCCCGGCGGACCGCGCAATATGGCGGTATTGGTTGGTCGCAGTGTGCGCATGCAGGGCTTCATCGTCTTCAACTATCCTGAGCTATCTCGTGAATGGGTCAATCTTGGTGCCGGCTGGCTTAAAGAAGGCAAGCTGAAATACCGCGAAAGTGTGGCTGAAGGCGTTGAGAATGCACCGCAGGCTTTCATTGATATGCTCAACGGCAAGAACTTTGGCAAACAGGTGGTCAAACTGTCGGATGCATAAAAATTGCTGAAACGGCACCCAAAAAAGACAACTGCGCTGGTGACCCTTGCGGTCGCCGCGCTCTATTTCTTCTGGCCGGGCTTTTCTGTTGAAAAACCGATACCAAAGTACGCCGAAATAATGGTGGAACAGTTTGGTGAGCAAAGCACAGCGACGTTCAATGTCATCGGCGTAGAAACCCATTTGGAAACGGCAGACTTTGCTTCGGCGGCGCATCTGCAGGTCAAATTGTCGTCTTATCTGGAAGTTGCCCGCGAACAGGGCCTGCTACAACCAGACACTTTGGTGTTATTTCCGGGCCATATTGGTACCGGGCTTTTTGCTGCCGACCAGAAGAGCCGGGTTTACAATGCGAACAGCATCAGCGCCGCATTGACCCCGATTATCAGCTATAATTTGGTTTCGTTTGCCAAAAATTACGCCATCTTTGACGCCCAAAATAATCGGGCAGCCGCAATTGTGCGGGCACGTAGTCAAGTTGCTTCCGCTGCACTCATTAGTGTATTTTCTGCTTTGGCTGAAAAATACAAGGTGACCATCGTTGCCGGTTCCGGGTTTTTGATGACCCCTGGCATATACCCCGAAGGCCTAAGCTATGGTCATGGGCCGATATTTCATACCAGCTTCGTTTTCGCGCCCAACGGCAAACCGCTGGTGGATGCGATCCGTCAAATTGAACCCTCTGCCGCCGAACTGGCAATAACGGAGCCTTCTTTGGCTGAGTTTTTGCCGGTGTTCACATCCGGGGCTACCAACTACAGCGTCGCAATCGGCGCCGACGCACAGCGCGATGATGTTGCAGACCATTTGCAGACGGAGAAAGTTGAGCTTTTACTGTCGCCCCAATTTCACCAACGCGGCGATTTGATTGAATATCCGTTTGGACCCAGCCCACGCTTCAAATGGGGCATGGCTGTATCTATGAAAGGCAATGGCTGGGGGCTGTCAGCACAAGGGCGGGCAGCGATTATCATAGACGGCGAACCTATCAGCGTTCAAAATGACGATATGATCGGCAGGTTATATAATTTGTGGGTATCACCGCAAAAATAACCTGCCGGGTTTCAATGATTGAAAATTGTCTAAAGCGTTTGCTGGTCAACCCAATCGAGGAAGTCTTTGTTGCCTTCAATAATAGGCATCACATTAATGCAAGGCACTGCATAGCTGTGAATTTCCTTAACCCGTTCGATGATTCGTTCCACGTTACTGCGCTTGGCAAACATAACGATAACAACTTCATTTTCCAGTTGGATGATGCCGTCCGCCTCATAAATTGACCGGGCACCGGTTTTCACATTGACGTAAGCAACCAATTTATCGATCACCAACGCGGTTGCCAAATGCACTGCACCGTCTTCATTGTCCACTGTTACATAAACCATGACAAATTCAGCTGGTTTTGCGCTGGCTTCTTTTTCTTCTGTCATTTTGCTGTCCTTTTGCGCTGTATGTGCATCAGATAAACGAGCGCCGTTAAAACAACAGCCCCTCCACCCTGATGCGCGGTGCCCCACAATACCGGCACCTCCAACAACAATGTAATAATTCCCAATAACATTTGAAGGGCAACTGCCAACAAAAGATATAAAGATGCAGTTTTTAATCGCTGCGACGCGGATCGAGCCTGCCAGAAAACTGCCAGCGTGAGGGCCGATAATATGTAGGCACCGATCCTGTGATCAAATTGCACGGCAACAGCGTTATCAATCAGGTTGCGCCAAACTGGTTCCAGCGCGCCCATTCCCGGCGGAATGAAACCCTCGCCCATCAAAGGCCACTGATTATAGATATGTCCGGCCTTAAGTCCGGCAACAAATGCGCCCATTATGATCTGCAACACCAGCACCAACATGGTGGAATGAGTTAACATTTTCAGCCTTGATTGCGATTTTTCCGGTTCCGGGTTCAACAACGACAGCGCAGTCCAAAAAAGTGCCGCCATAATAAAAAGCGCCAACCCCAAATGCGCCGCAAGGCGGTAATGGCTGACCGCCGGTTCGTCAACCAAGCCTGACATAACCATATACCAGCCGAGCAAACCCTGAGACCCCCCAAGAACAAACAACATAAGCAATGTTGACTTATAGCCACGGGGAATTCTGTCCTTCAGCCAAAACCACGCCAAAGGCAACGCAAAAAACAAACCGATCAAACGGCCCAGCAAACGATGCCCCCATTCCCAATAGAAAATGCCTTTGAAGTCTTCCAGGCACATACCTTGGTTGCGCAGGCGGTACTCCGGGCTTTGCTGATACCGGCCAAACTCTGCTTGCCACGCCTCTGTACTTAATGGTGGCAGTGTGCCCGTTACCGGTCGCCAATCCACCATAGACAAGCCAGATTCGGTTAGTCGCGTAGCCCCACCTACCATCACCATGAGGAAAACCATCAGGGTCATGAACAATAACCAGTAGCCTACCGCTCGGCGGTCTGTGTCTTGAGTTTGAAATCTCATGGCGCTTTGGTAGCGGCGATTCCTCCCGCCTGCAAGCCACAATCTGTCGCACTACTTCAATTGCACTATTCTTTCGTGTCGGGCGTTCTACGCCACAAAAAAGGGCTTGACCCCAATAGAAAGCCCAGGAAGGCAGTTTGAAGCTGCAAACGATCAAGAGGCATGTCTATGCCCAAGCCATACAGTGCATAAGAATTGATCAAAACATCGCTAATCATAATAGCCAATGCCAAAACAAGGCCTGCTCTTATCCTTGTCCAAAGCAATATAATCGCCAAAGGGTCCAAAATTGTTAGTGACGACCAGTAATGTTCCAGCCAAACTGGTTCCAACGAATACGTATGCCAGCCATATTCCACCATGGTTACAATATGTGTCGTGGTCCCGACGCCAAAAGCCGCCGTGTATACCATCAAAATATAATGTCGTAACGTTATCCGTGGCATACAATTCCCGCCCTATCTATCATCGGTCTGTTGCACGACCAGATCGTTTTAAAACAAACCATTCCAATAGAGTAAAGCCGTAGAAAATCAGCATCCCCATCGCCGCCAGCAACAAGAGGCCAGCGAACATTTTCTCAATCTGCAGCCGGTTGCCGGCTTCAATAATACGCCACGCCAGGCCAGTTGACGTGCCGGACCCCGCAACAAATTCCGCGACAACACCCCCGATCAGTGCCAGCCCGCCGCTCACTTTCAAACTAGCGAGCAAATAGGGCAGCGCCGTTGGCCACAACAATAGCCTGAAGCGCTGCAACGGTGTTGCACCGTATAATTTGAACAAGTCGCTAAGGTTTGCATCCACTGACTTCAATCCAGCTGACATATTGGCGAGAATGGGGAAAAACGCCACCAGCCAGGCGATGATTACTTGCGCTCGGTCCGCATTATCAATGCCTACCCAAATAAGAACCAGCGGCGCAATCGCAACAACCGGGGTGACTTGCAAAACCACTGCAAACGGGTAAACCGTGGCCTCAAACGTGCGGCTCAGGCTAAATGTCAACGCCAGCAACACTCCGCTAACAATCGCAGCAAACAAAGCCTGAAGCGTGACCCAGAGCGTTGCGCCTGATGCATCGATCCAAAGTGGAACATTGTCAAGCAATGCCGCCCAAATTGACAACGGCGGCGGCAAAACAAACTTGGGTACATCATTGAGTGTCACATAATAATGCCAAAACATCAGGACCGAAATAAAGGCCGCCATTGGTAAAAGCACCCGTTTCACTGGCTTGTCTCCGCCATCAAAGCACCAATTGCAACAACCGCAGATGTGAACGCGGCTGACGTTCGCTGGTCCTGCGCGCTCGCACTTCGGTCAAGGTCAGGCGTGACTTCGCCTCTAATCTGACCCCGGTCCATGACCAACACCCGGTCAGACAGATACGCCGCCTCATACAGGCTGTGGGTAACAAACAAGATGCTCAGTCCGCGCTGATTTTTGAGGTCGAGCAGCAGCTCATTCATTTGAAACCGAAGCATTTCATCGAGCGCTGCAAAGGGTTCGTCCATCAACAAGACTTTTGGATTGGCAGCAAGCGCTCGCGCTACCGAAGCGCGCATGCGCTGACCGCCGGACAATTGCGCCGGAAACCGATCATCCATCGCACTCAGGCCAACGGCATCAAGCGCCTCATGCACAGCTTCCCTATCGATTTTGCCTTTAAGTTGCCCTGGCAGTTGCACATTTTCAGCTACAGTCGCCCACGGCATCAACGCCGGGTCTTGAAACACAAAGGCCAGCTCGGGGGTGCTTTGCCACTCAAAATTCCCGCCGGTAAGCTCCAACAGTCCCGCGGCCAAACGCAAGGCCGTCGATTTCCCACAGCCGCTTGGACCAAGTAGCGACACAACTTCACCTTCAGCCAACTGAAAAGAAAGGCCATCGAGAATGAAAACAGCGCTTTCGTATGCAAACGTAAGATCATCCGCGCGCAGCACTATTTTTCTCCGGTTTTTTGGCGGAGATAGTCCAGTGAGTATGCCTTATGCACATCAACGCCTTTTGGAACAGCACCAAGCTGACCCATTTCGGCATAAAACTGCTGCCAACGCGCCGGGTCCATCGTGCCAACACTGGCCTTATCCCCTGCTACAGCGTTAGTTTTGATGGCGTTGATTGCATATGCCAGCAACTCAGCTGTCATTTCCGGGTTGTCCTTGAGTATCAATGCATTGCCAGGTGCCGGGTCACCCCACAAATAACTTTGCCACCCGTGAATTGTTGCCGCAACGAAAGCTTTAACCGTGTCACTGTTGTTTTCCAGATAATCACCGCGCACCATTACCATACCCGCGTAACCGGGGTATCCTGCATCGGCGAATAAAAAAACCTTTGGTGTCACGCCCTGCTGCGACGCGGTGAAGGGCTCCGATGACAGGTAACCCTCCTGCACTGTTTCCTTGTTCACCAGCCACGGCGCGAGCGAATAGTTATATTTCCTGATTTGCCTGTCTTCAAATCCGAACCGTGCAGCAAGCCAGGGCCAAAAAGCGGCTTTTGCCGAATCTGAAATGAATACGGCGCGATCTTTCAGGTCGGCTATCGAAGTGGCTGCCACATGGGGGTGAACCATCAAAACCTGCGGGTCTTTTTGAAACGATGCCATCACCACTTTCACATCCGCGCCAGCTGCAAGCATATTGATCGGCTGAAAACTGTTGGATGCCATGGCGATATCAAGCGCACCCGCCGCCAGCAGGCGCGGATTGTCTGATTGCGGTCCGCCGGGCCGGATTGTAACATCCAGCCCCACATCGGCGTACAAACCCTGCGCTAACGCCTGATAAAATCCGCCGTGTTCAGCCTGCGCCTTCCAGTCAGTTGCAAAGGTAATTTTTGTAGGCTGTTGCGCGTGGGCACATACAGAAATCAGCGCAAAAACGCCTGCGAAAATGAGTTTCTTCATTTGAAAACTATAAATCACCAAGCCTATCGGTCAATAAAGTCTTGCAAAATGGTTTAAATATTTAAACGGCTTCGATAATAGGAAACTATGGACTTCAAGCGCCTTAATTTGCCACTAACCCATTGATCAAAAGGTTTTACCGGGTGCCATAGCGTATCGGGCTTGCGGCCCACAAATAGTCGCGGCGGTGTTGGGGTAAAACTTCCGGTTTTATTGCGGCTCTGCGTTGCGTCACCAAAATAATATCTATCTATACTATCGGGCGATACAAATTCTCCGGAACCACCGATATCACGGACATTCAAGCCAGCATTCAACAAAATAGTTGGCCATGTCTGCTCTGGATGTCCCGCCCAACCCGCCGAATAGGCTCGGTCCAAGGTAGATAAGCCCAAATGCGATATCGCAAGAAACGGCAAAAAACAAAGCATCGTATCTTCCAGCTTTATTTCATGCTTGCCGGTGCCGGTTCTGAGTAACTTACTGTAAGTCCAGCTTTGCCAACCGCGTTGGAGATGCGTACACAGTAAATCATCGTCATATTCGGACAGTACATTTAGCAGGTCATGGGTCTCGCCGCTATAATCTACGTCATCCTCGACTTGCCAATATCTTTCGTATTCCTTGTTTAATTTGAAGAAATTCAGAAGTAGAACATCAACATTCCCGGGGATAAAAACCCAATCTTCAGAGGTTACTTTTGGGGAATAGCCCAGCGAAACCGCATCTTTTTTGCCAAACACCCAATAGTCAACCTGCTCTCCGTTAACATCAGCTTTGCTTCTCGTCTGTTCGCCCTCTTCAACAAAAGAACAAATATGAAAATCAAAATCCTGCTTGGCTTGTTTGGCTGCTTTGTGAAATTTCTTTAAAAGTCGCGGCGCGGTTTCGGGATTTCTTGTCAAGAATATAAAAGCATCCGTCATAAATGTCCTCACCAGCCTCTGAACTTAGCGCTTATATCCACCGCGTTTACTGTTCTTCGGCTGTTTTCGCCGCCCTTCATAAGGGTTCTCGCCCTTGCGGAGGTAAAGCCTGAGTGGTACGCCGGGCAAGTCAAAGTCACGCCTCAGTTCATTTTCCAGATAGCGCTTATAGCTATCAGGCAGGTCATCCGGGCGGTTGCAAAATAGCGAAAATGTCGGCGGACGGGATTTTATCTGCGCCCCGTACCGAATTTTAATGCGCCGACCGGCAACCGACGGCGCCGGGTGTTTTTCCAACGCTTCTGCCAACCAACGGTTAAAGCCGGCGGTTGGAATGCGGGTATTCCAGAGTTCGAACGCCTCTGCAACCATTGGCATCAATTTTTGTGTGCCCTGCCCGGTCAAGCCAGAAAAATTGACAATTTTTACGCCTTTTAACTGCGGCAGGCTGGTTGTTAGGGCGTCTTTCAACTGCCGGTGCACTTTCAATCGGTCGTCAACCGCATCCCATTTATTAAGCGCAATAACCAGTGCTCGGCCTTCGTGCACAACTTTTTCAGCGATTTTCAAGTCTTGTTTCTCAATACCTATTTCAGAATCCAGCAACAAAACTACGACTTCAGCAAATTGAACGGCCCGGAATGTGTCGGCCACCGACATGCGTTCAAGTTTTTCGGTTACCCGCGCCTGTTTTCGAAGGCCCGCTGTGTCAAACAGCTTTACCGGCATGCCGTCCCATTCCCAGTCGACAGCAATAGAATCGCGCGTCAAGCCTGCTTCTGGGCCAGTTATCAACCTGTCATCACCGATCAAGTGGTTGATCAAGGTGGATTTACCTGCGTTCGGGCGTCCAACAATCGCCAGGCGCAATGGTCGGTCATCTTCCGGTTCATCATGATCAACGAACTCATAGTCCAGATCACCTTCAACAGGACCATCATCAAGGGTATGTTGTTCGGTATTTTCGTCATCTCCGGTTTCAGCGTAAGGGTCAATATCAATGCCCTTGAGCGCTTCAACCAGCGCTTGATAAAGCTCGCCAAGGCCTTCGCCGTGTTCAGCTGAAAGCCCAATCGGTTCACCAAGGCCCAAACTAAAAGCTTCATAAATACCGTCGATAACGGCGTTGCCCTCGCACTTGTTGGCACCGACAATCACAGGCTTACCCATTTTACGGAGCCAGCCTGCAAAATGCTCATCCGTCGGCGTAACACCTGCCCGCGCGTCATACAACATAAGCGCAACATCTGCATCAGCCAGCGCTTGTTCGGTTTGCTTGCGCATGCGGTCGGGCAACGAACCGGCTTCACCTTGCTCCAGACCCGCAGTGTCCATCAGAACAAACTCCAGGTCCCCGATCCGGCCTTCGCCGAGCCTGCGATCACGAGTGACCCCGGGTGTGTCATCAACAATAGCGATTTTCCTGCCAACCAGGCGGTTGAACAGCGTTGACTTCCCGACATTCGGTCGGCCCACAATTGCGAGTGTAAAGGTCATTTTATTATGTGGCAGCACGCTTTAACGGTAAGCGAGCAATTCCCCTTCGTCTGTCAACACAACGAGTGCGCCGTCAACCACTATTGGTGCTGTACTACTACCAGCGGGAAGCTCGATGCCGCTCAAAACTTCCCCAGTGTAGGGAGACAGCGACAAAGCATATCCGTGCGTGCTGGTCACCAGCAAGCGATTACCCGCCAGAATTGGACCGTTCCATTTGATCAAGTCGCGGCGTTTGTCCTGATCAAGAAACCTTTGCAGCTGCGAAACCCAGCGTACTTTTCCGTCTGCGAGAGTGACAGATACGACCTGACCATCAATTGTGGTCAAAAAGGCAAAGTTACCCGCAACCCACGGCATATTTACGCCGGCAATATCAGCCTCCCAAGACCGTTCACCACTACGCATATCGATGGCCACCATGCTACCAGCATGACTAAGGGCATAGATCTTACCCCGATCAATTACCGGTTCGCCGTCAATGTCCGCCAGGGTTGCCAGCGGCGTCAGGCGCCGCGAACTAGACAATGTATCCTGCCACAAAATTCGGCCGTTTCCGCCCAACATCGCTATCAATTCACCCGACGAAAGCGCAACAACAACAGTTCCATTGTCGTAAGCAGGCGTCGCCGCACCCAACATTCCGGCGTTTTCCGCGATACCGACCTGATCCCACACTAATGTGCCGTCTGCCCCGTTAATTGCCAGCATTTGGTTGTCGTGAGTTACGGCAAATATCCGACCTGCATCCACTGTTGGTGCCCCGCGAAAAGGAACTCCCGCGTTATAGCGCCATATCTCTCGGCCTGTCGCCGCGTTAAATGCCGCCAGGAAGCCAAACCCTGACGTGGCATACACAACACCGCCTGAATAGGCAACGCCGCCGCCAAAGCCAACATTGCTTCGCTCATCAGGATTGCGAAATTCCGCAGACCACAACAAATCGCCGCTCGCCAGTGACACTGCAAATACATCGCCTTCAACATCAACCGCGAAAACACGACCGTCCGCTGCAACTGGTCCGGAAATAACTCGCCGGTATTTACCGTTACCGCGACCAATATTGCGCCGCCATACCAATGACAATTGATCTGACATCTCAAGATGCTGGACACTGTGAGCTGCATTGCCGCCCGGAAGCGCCCAGTTACCGTTTTTGTAGGGCTTTGGCAAAACAATCGAGAGAGTCCCAATTGAACTGTCAGCGTCAAGCGTCTGGGTTGAGGTCAGGATGGAAATTCGCTCTCGTCCGCCATCATCATAGGCTTGCTTTGGCTTGTCGCTGCCGCCAAACCAACCGCACGCACCCAGCGATAGTGTCGCCAGGATGGTTATAAATGTCCGAAGAGCTGAACTATTACTACGTCCGATCATCGGTTGCTTCCTTCGTCGTCAGGCTCTGCATCTTTGGAATCACCCTCACCGACAGCATCAGGGCTCGCCGTTGCATCCGGTGCCGGTGTTGCTCCGTCACCGTCCAACCCAAGGCCCGCAAGCGGGTCAATGCCCAGCTCTTTTTCCAAAGCCGATTTCAGTTGGGTCGCTCGCGCTCTGACGCCCGACGGCGTCTCTACATCATCAACCAATTGGGAAAAACCGGCAAGCGCTGCGTCCTTGTCGCCTTTTTTGATGTCAACCACCGCCAATTGCTCCAATGCAGAGAAATACCAAGGCTGCCCTTTAATAGCGACCAACGACAAGCGTGCTCGCGCCGCGTCCAGATCAGTTCCCTCGCGTGAAATCAACATACCTGCAAACAGTTGCGCCATGCTGCTGAGGCTTGGGTCAGTATCCGCATCAGCGGCAATTGCATCATAACTTGCAATAGCGCTCGCAACGTCGCCGTTCGCAGAAGCTGCAGCCGCAAGGTGCATCCGGCCCAGCGTTGCGTAACCGTCTTTTAATTCTGGAAGGGCATTTCGCCAAATTTCAACGGCATTCGCGCTGTCCTCCACACTGGCAACACTCGCAGCCTCGAACGCTGTTGAGCCAGCTTCCTCGCGGGACTTAACATAACTTTCATAAGCTTTTACGCCCCCGACCAGCAGCACGATGCCAACCGCCAAACCGATAAGATATTTACCGTACGCATTCCATAATTGATGCATGCGCTCGCGGCGCACTTCATCATCCACTTCCTGAGCGATCAGATCCGAATTTATGTCTGACACACTATACTCCTCGGAAAAAGCCAGCCAAATAACAGTCCGAAGGCGGCACTATAAACAATTGGTGGGCACGCGCTCGTCGCCCAAACCTCTAAAAATCGCGCCACCATAGCCAAAGCCGCGGCGATAAGCAACGCCAACTCAACAGTTAATTGTGGTGATTCTTCGGCGGATATTACGAATTGGCCCCACGCATTTTATAGGTATGTTCTTCAGCCGGGAAAGACCGATTACGAACCTCATTGGCGTAGCCTTCAATCGCGGCTTCGATATCATGGCCAATTTCCGCAAAACGTTTAACAAACCTGGGATTGATAGCGAACAAACCAAGCATGTCTTCAGTGACGAGAATCTGGCCGTCGCAACCACTGGAAGCGCCGATTCCAATCACGGGGCACGCCACAGATTCGGTAACCTTTCTAGCCAGAGGTTCTGCAACCCCCTCTAAAACAACAGCAAACGCGCCTGCATCTGCAATTGCCTTGGCGTCATCTATAATTGGTTGCCACTCGTCGACAGACCGGCCCCGGGCTGCATATCCGCCGTGCGCATGAACACTTTGCGGCATCAGGCCCACATGACCCAATACCGGAATTCCGCGCATTGACAAAAACCGAACCGTGTCTGCCATTTCACGGCCGCCCTCAAGTTTTACTGCACCAGCGCCCGTTTCAGACAGTGCCCGCGCTGCGTTGCGAAATGCGAATTCCTTGGATTCTTCGTAAGAACCAAACGGCATATCAATCACAACAAGAGCCTGATTTGCGCCCCTGCAAACAGCCCTGCCGTGACGAATCATGGTATCCAGGTCCACACCCAACGTACTGTCCATGCCGTAAAGCACCATGCCAACGCTGTCACCCACCAGCAACAAGTCGCAATGTTTATCCAGCCTGGCCGCCATCGGCGTGATATAGGCTGTAAGACACACAATCGGTGTTGCCCCTTTCATCGCCGCGATGTTTTTTGCCGTTGCTTGCCGCTTTGGGCGAACATCAATCACTGTTTTGTCGGTTGTGGACATGGGTGTATCTCCTGAAGTCTAATTTGGCTATCAGTAAGCCGTTTAATAGCGACAATCCTGAATATTACAACTCGCATTCTCGTTACAATAACTATTGCACGCCCAACGGCCTACAATATTGGCTGGCGCACATATGTTTCATACCGGTCCAGTTGGTAATAAGCTCACAGTTTCTTTTTCAGCCATTTGCCCTATATTGCAACTAACTGCAGTTTTGGGACATTTATTTTTAGGGGAATATATTATGCCAGAGATTACATTGTTCGGTTGGTTCCACACAATTATTGGCATTACGGCGCTGCTTTCCGGGATATATTCCCTAGCAAAACATAAAGTGATTTTGGGTCGCAATACGAGCGGCAAAATTTATCTTCTGTGCACGCTTGTTGCCGCTGCATCTGCACTAGGCATCTATCACCAGGGCGATGGTTTTAACCCCGATGACATTATGGGTAGCCTTAACCCCGCTCATCATCTGGCGATTTTGACGCTGGTCGCTTTAGTAGGTGGCCGGATCGCTGAAACAACCAAACTGTTCCGCGGACTATCGCCCTACCTTCAGGCAACGGCCTACTCTGCGACTTTTTTGTTTCACAGTATCCCCGCAATCACAGACGGGCTTATGAGACTACCTGTGGACGGGCCAGTTGTAACCAACATTGAGGACCCACTGCTGCGTGGTTTCTATTTGGCGTTTCTGATTACTTATGTGGTAGGATTGAGCCTACAGTTTATGTGGTTGCGCAAAAATAGCGGTAAACCCTAAAGCCCTGACATCTTATCTTTCCGCGCGGCGATGCCGCCTGGACCACGCGGCAAAGAAAAGATCGGCCTAATTGAATTAGTATTTTCACTTATTAAGAGATAAATATTTTTCTCCGCCCGCGAAAATTATCCAACGATCTTTGGAGAATTCGTGAAACGCATCTGAACACCCTTCAACTACCCGGTCATGAAGTTCAGCGAACACAATTGGTATGCTGCGCAAATCTTCGCAATCGTCGGTAAACAGTTTTTTCTCGGCGCCTTCAATGTCCAATTTTACCGCGCCAATTTCTTTGCCAGGAAACATTTTTCTTATCATATCAATAGTCAAAACATCTACTTCCTCTAGTATGGGCGCACTGGGCGAATCATCTGGATTTTCAATGATAGTCAACCCCCATTGTCCAGTGCCTCGATTTTTTAAACTAACCTTTTCCTG
>JAJFIT010000226.1 GCA_021774775.1 Alphaproteobacteria bacterium
ACGTGATTCTCAGCCTTTTGATTTTGCATATTGCTGCCGTGGTATGGACCGAAAACCGGCACGAGGGCAGCATCGTTTCTGCGATGTTTAATGGCAGGAAAACATTGTCTGGTATCCCGAACGACACAACGGAGTGAAGCGACGGGCATGTATGTATATTGGTTAAACGAGTCTCAGTAATGCCTGTTTGACCTCGTCTATAAATCTGGCACACAGACATTATGGCTCGGCCAGATTCTCAACGCCGACTTTTCTCTCTGCTGACGCGGCCCAGATAAAGGCTTGGAGCAAATCGGACAAAAGGGTGGTTCCTGTACCGTCGTTTAGGAACATGGTCTGATCTTCAAGTGCTGCCAGCAAATTGTCGCGGCGGAAATATTGCCAGCATTCATGGTTTGCGGGCAGGGCAGCCGCTAGCGCGGCCAGCTCCGGTAAAATATATTTCGCAGTTTTCCGTTGCCCATGGAAATTGTTGGTCTGGTCCAGTCCAATATCCGCGCTTAATGCGCTGGCGGGATTTGCCAAAACCTTGGCCGATTCCCGCATCAGTCTCTTTTTGGACACGCCGAGTTTTGCCGCGAGTGCGTTCCCGGCACCACCATCCAAAACATTGAGTGCGAACGGGATTTCGGTCATTTCGCGGCCACCCATTTGATCAATAAGGTCAACAATGAAACCAGCTTCAGTTTTGTGTAATTCAGGCAAGCGTTTGAAAATACTGTTTAAAACCGGGTCGATCAAGGGGTCAAATGCACCGCGCAGTAAGTTGCCCTGGCGCAGTTGCAGCCCTAGATTTCGCCGCTCGCTGTCATGCTGGACATAATCTTGGCCTAGCGTTGAGGTCTGCCCACCAGCGGCTTGCATTTGTTCGATTATGCTATTGGTTGCCTCTCTCAAAAATCGCTTGTGAAACAAGGAATGCCGCGTGGCAGAAAGAGAGCAAATCTGGTATGTCCATTTGGCGGCAACTTTGGCGAGGTTGCCGGTGCCAGCTTTCCAATAGGCGGCCAGGCAGGCGCCGTAAATAGGGTCATTGGATGAAAACTTCCTCAACGCAGCTATGGGGCCGGACCAGAATAATGCCTTTGGACCAGTTTGTGATAGGCGACCATAGCGCAGCGAGGCGTCGTGGGTTTGAACACGGAACATGCTTTTTGTGCGGGTCATTTTCTGGGATGCGTGCGGCAAATTAGGTAGGCCCTGCGACCTGAAAGCCTGAATGCGGGCGGTGTCCACGGCATCGGCATCATCGAGATTGTTGTCGCTTTCCTGCGAGGCCAGATCAGCACCAAACTTTTCAGCCAGCTGGCGAACGATTGCACTGGCCGCAGAAAGTTGCTCAGAATATGAGATTTTGAGGTTCGGCACATCGGCACCGACCGCGGCCGCAAGAAGGACCCGCGAGTATATTCCATCGTCCAATTTGATATGAACATTCTGGTCTCTGCCGCTTTTGGCAATCGCAGACATACTATCGGTCAGCCGATCGGCTGCCAAATCAAGCAATTCGCCGTATGTTGTGGCGGCAAGTTCTGGTTGTTTTGCCACGGTTACCAGCCGCCAATTGGGCCCGATGCCAGTGACCAGCTGCCCCGGCGGTATCAATGCAATTTCGCGGAAGCCGGTTCGGTTGCCAAAACCAGCGCCAAGCGCGCAATTTGTCGCCGCAAGCTTTGAAGACCGGGTAAGCGCCAGACCCATTGCAAGAACGGTTTGCTCAATAAGGTAGCAACTATTGCTGACAATCAGGGTGTTGCCTAATCCGCAAATAAAGATGGGGTAGTGCGCCAGCGGGTCTGCGGCAACTGTAAAGGCCTTTGTGTGAGGGTTGAAGCGCATGAGGGCGAATACGCCGCGTAACGCGTTGTTATTAACCGGGTCAAGGCAGGCATCCAAATAGGCATTTGCAGCCTCAATCGGCAGGCTGGCGGCAGATCCGGATGAGAAGCTGGTGCTTCCACCAATACCGAAACCATCATAGCACAGGGTAGTTGTCTCGTTTGTTTGGTGCCCGTTGGCGGCGACAAACAGCCCACTGAATTCGAAAAAGCCAAGTGGGCCATCAATTGGGCTCATCAATGGTGCCGACATCAACCGTTTGCGAATATTGGCCGCATATTCATCGACGTTCGGAGAGGATATTAGCAGAAAATCCAAAAAATAAAGTCTCACGCTGGTTGCTACATTCCGGTGCCGCCGCGCCGCGCGCCACCCTAGTATGGGCAGACACCATAGGAAACTATAATGACATAGCACGATATGAATAATCGATGAAACCAACAGAATAATGCGGGTTGGCTTTTTGCGGCCAGATAACGAAAATATGTTCCCAATTCACGGGACTTAAATGTTGGAATAATGCTAAACTATTGTTCATATATTGAGAATGAATATTTTTGGTCATTTGGCGGCTCGGCGTGAGGGTAAAAATTGCCATTTGGAACAATAATTGATCGGGAGGGCTATATGATCATAACACTTCGCTGCGCGCTTGTGGGTGCAGTTGTATTGTTAACCACAGCGTGCGGAAATTCAGGCGATACGACAGATGAAGGTGCGGCTGTTGACGCAGCGTCTGTGAAGCTGGAGGCTGTTCTGGCGGCACAACCAGCGAAAGTGCAGGCGCGCTACAAATATCGTCACCCGAAAGAAACATTGGAATTTCTGGGCGTAAAACCCGGCATGACAGTGGCCGATACGCTTGCAGGCAGCTATTACAGCAATATCCTGCTGCCCTATTTGGGCGACGAAGGGGCGCTCATTGGTGTTGCCTATTCGATCGAGCACCGGGCATTGGATTATGCCGACCGACCCGAACGAATGGCCCGTTATCAGGCCTGGCCCAAGACTTATGTTGAGGAAGCAACCGCCTGGCGCGGCGACGGTAAAACTGATGTAAATTCGTTTTTGTTCATGGAAATGCCGGAAGAGATAAAGGGCACCGTTGATGTGTTCCTGTTATTTCGGGCGATGCATCACTTGAACAAATATGAGGATAAAATTGGCAGCCGCACCCAAGCCTTTTCCGAGATTTATGAGGCATTAAAGCCCGGCGGCATTGTGGGGATTGTGCAACACCGTGCCCCCGCCGACAGCAGCGATGAATGGGCCAAAGGTTTTAATGGCTATATTAAACAAGCGCCGCTGATTGACCATATGAAAGCTGCAGGCTTTGAATTTGTTGGGTCCAGCGAAATTAACGCTAACCTTAATGATCAACCGGTTGAAGGTGACTATGTCTGGCGCTTACCACCCAGTTTGAGTGGCAGCGAAGAAGGTAGTGAAAAGCGAGCTCAGATGGAAGCAATCGGCGAGTCTGACCGTATGACATTGAAGTTTCGCAAACCGGCTTGAATGCATTAAACTGCAGTATTAAGGCGGCTGCAGCGGTAGCCGCCTTTTTCATACGCGCAGCATATTTTACAGCCAGCGCCGAACCTGTTTTTTATAGTCCGTGAATTGGTCGCCGAACACTTTTTCCATTTTCATTTCTTCAAAGGGAATATACCACCAGTTGGCGACGGCAAAAAACAACGCGATAAAATACAGGCCTTCCAGAATGCCCAGCAGAGTCGCCGTGCCGATAAGCACCAAAACCATACCCAAATACATAGGATTTCTGGAAAAGCGGAAAGGGCCTTCGGTCACTATTTTATCCGGGCTTTTGTAGGGAATGATGTTTGTTTCAACGCGCTTGAAAATCTGTGCGCCCCAAACTGGCAATGCTACGCCCAGCGCAATGAACAGATAGCCAATATTTTTCAGCGCACCGGTGATGATTGGTGTGGTTTCAAAATATTGTTTCAGCACGATCATGCCTACCAGGCAGGACAGTAACAAAATTGGTGGCAGAATTATTTTCCTCATGTTCGGTTCCCTTATGGTATTTGCTTTTCTTTTTATGGCGTTACTTTGCCACTTGCGGGCGGCTGCGTCTATGTATTTGGCGCAATCGGTTTAACACCTGCGGCTACCTGTTCGTCCAATTGTGACTAGACAGACATTTGGGTTTCAGTATGCTGTTTTTCAATAGTAGCCCCTGTGTGCAGACCCAAAACAGCTTGGAGATATCGAATGAGAAAGTCCTTTCAATCAGTCACCGGAACAATGGTTATTGGTGCGGCCCTCGTTTTGGGTTCTGTTTTTGCGACGACTGCCAATGCCGACCATCACGGCAAAATTAAAGCGGCAGTTGCTCATCCGGATCGGCCAGCTACAGAAAAAGCGCGAGACGCAAATCGCAAGCCCTACGATGTCTTGTTGTTTGCCGGGGTGCGCCCGGGCGACACTGTTCTCGATTTGAATTCGGGCGGTGGCTACTATAGCGAAATTTTGTCTCACTTTGTCGGCGATGAAGGCAAAGTATATGCTCACAACGGTTCAGTTTATTGGGCTTTCATGAAAAAAACCGTGCCTGCGCGCTTCGCTGAACGTTTAAGCAACGTGGAGCCACTGAATGTAGAAAGCGAAGCTGTTGACCTGCCAGCGGCCAGCGTTGACACGGCGATGTCTGTCCTTGCCTACCATGATTATTTCATGACGCATGACGCAAGGCCAAGCCCAGAGGACATGCCTGCTATTTTGGCGTCAATATACGCCGCATTGAAGCCGGGCGGTGCTTATGTGATTATCGATCACGAGGGCGCAGCCGGAACTGGCGCAGAGCTCGGCGACAAACTACATAGAATTAATTCAGAGTTTGTAAAAAAACAGGTCCTCGCGGCGGGCTTCACGCTCGCTGAAGAGAGCAACCTGCTGGCGAACCCTGATGACGACAATACCCAGTCGCCGTTTAGCCCGGAAATCCGCGGCAATACCAATCGCTTCATTATGAAGTTTGTAAAATAACGCTCCATGGGCAGCTGGATAGTATTTAATTGTCCCATTTCCCTGGTCCGTTGAAAACAATAGAAGGTCACCAGCAATGCAATATCGTTTGCTGAACATTTGCTTGGTGTTAGCGCTAACAGCCTGTTCGACTGGCGATAAAGGCGCAGAGCTGGATGTTATTTATGCACGTGCGGCGAAAACGGATCGGCCTGACCGGAATCCGGTTATTGTTATCCCCGGAATTTTGGGTTCACGGTTAAAAGATACTGAAACAGACACAACAGTTTGGGGCGCTTTCATCAGTGGTGCAGCAGACCCGCAGAATGCAGAGGATGCACGTCTCATTTCATTGCCCATAGCCGAGGGCAAGCCGCTTGCAAGTTTGCAGGACGGAGTGGTTCCTGATGGTGTGATGGAAGAGATAAAAGTCGAAATTCTCGGGATTCCCATCGAATTGAAGGCCTATGCTGCGATTATGTCGACACTTGGTGCAGGTGGCTACCGGGACGAGTCCTTTGGTCTGTCCGGGGCTATCGACTACGGCAATGACCATTACACCTGTTTCCAATATGCGTTTGATTGGCGCCGAAGTAATGCAGAAAACGCGGCGGTCTTATTCCGGTTTATTCAGGAACAGCATGCGAAAGTGCAGGCCGAGTACGAAAAAAGATTTGGCATCAAGAATGCTAAAGTAAAGTTCGATATTGTCGCTCATTCCATGGGTGGTTTGGTAACACGCTATATGCTGCGATACGGTGACCAGCCATTGCCTGTCGATGGCAGTTTGCCGGAACTCACGTGGGCGGGTGCGAAATATATCAGTCGGGCCGTGCTGGTTGGTACACCCAACGCCGGGTCTGCGGATGCTTTGGTGGACCTTGTAGAAGGCCGCGACATTGGTATGCCATTTTTGCCTTTTTATCAGCCGGCGTTGATGGGAACGTTCCCCGCCGTCTATGAGTTGTTACCCCGCGCCCGCCATGGCCATATTATATATGACGCTGACAGGAGCAGGCCGGTTGAGGATTTATATGACCCGAACCTATGGATTCGCATGGGATGGGGGCTGGCTGACCCGAAAGAAGACAAGGTTCTAATGGACCTGTTGCCCAACATCGACAGCGCATCCGAACGACGCAGAATAGCGCTGGATTTGCAGGCGCGTATCTTGCGAAATACCAGGGCGTTTGCTGCCGCGCTTGACCGACCTGCTTATCTGCCGCCAGGATTGGAGATGGTGCTGGTTGCGGGTGATACAACACCAACAAAAAAAATGGTATCAATTGATAGTACGACCGGCGAATTGACCCTGCTGGAGCAGGGGATCGGTGACGGAACTGTTTTAAGAACCAGTGTCCTGCTGGATGAGCGTGAAGGCGGGCAGTGGCACCCCAAGGTACAGTCGCCGATCGATTTTACGTCGGCTATGTTCTTGCCCGAAGACCATTTGGGATTGACCAGCTCAAATACATTCAGGGACAATGTATTATATTGGCTACTTGAAGCGCCGAACCCGGATGATCCTTTGCCTCAGCCGCTTACAAGCAAGTAACGATTGCTGGCCAAACTTGCCTTGCCGTTGCAAGGCGGTGAAATTGGGACTGTTATATTCTAAACTAAAGTCTGTTTCTTTGACGAACCTGTGATCAGGCTTGGCTTTCACGCGACCTGCGCCTGCGATAGTCTCTGTGCAATCAAAACGGAGGGCATTGCTGTGAAATTTCGGGTCTTTTTATCTGTCTTTATAGTGTTTTCGGTTGCAGTTGGTTTGCCTGCGAGCGCTCAACGCCCTGAAGCAAGTGCAGATACGCAGGGAAAATTACGCCAGCTTATTGCTAGCCCAGACAGGTCCAAACGTCATGTTGCTCGCGACCAATACCGCCATCCGTTTGAAACACTGAGATTTTTGGGCATCGACCCTCAGGAAACAGTTGTTGAGATATTCCCTGGCGGGCAGGGCGGCTGGTACCGCGCGATCATTGAACCACTTGTTGAGGGCGGCGGTGGCCGGTATTTCCCCGTGCGCGGTCGCTCTGGCTGGCCCCGGTCGGATGCGACGGATGTGCCTTACGGTGATGTGGACATTGTTTTCGTGTTTCGCGCCCACGGCTTTTTAATATACAGCGTGGCTGCTGAAGATCATGTAGCCGATATTTTCCGCATGTTAAAACCGGGCGGATATCTGGGTATTGTTGATCATGCGGGCGACGAAACAGTGGACCAAGACCCCACAGGGCAAAATGGATATGTTAACGAGAGTTATTTTCGTGCAATGGCCGAAGCAGCCGGATTTGAACTGGTCCGCACGTCAGCCGTTAATCGCAATGTAAAAGACAATAAAGATCATCCCAGGGGTGTTTATTCGCTGCCGCCAACATCCAGCGGGCCGGACAAAGAGCTTCACAGGGCCATCGGCGAAAGTGACCGCTTCACGCACTTATACCGCAAGCCAAAATAAAACAGATTTGCGGGTGGACACGGCGGCGTTTAGGTGCGGGTGGTGCCTAAGGGCAGGGCACCGGAAATTCAGTTTCAATCTTGTTGATTTCCTTGAGTAGTTCCCTGGGCAAAACCATGTCATGGGTATCAAGCGCGGTCTTGAGTTGCCCGGAGGTTGTTGCGCCAATAATGTTTGAGGTAACAAAGGCTTGCATGTTGACGAAGGCATTGGCCATTTGCGCCGGGCTGTAGCCATGATCGTTAGCAAGCGCGACATATTTTTCCATCGCTGCTTCGCCGTTCTTGTTCAGATAGCGGCCAAAAGTGTCAGAAAAAAGTGTAAAACGCGCGCCTTCTGGCCGGGCGCCGTTCATGTATTTCCCGGTTAGGAATCCAGACGCGAGCGGTGAGTAGGCCAGCAGTCCACAATCTTCGCGCAGGCTAATCTCAGAAAGGCCAATTTCATAGGATCGGTTTAACAAATTATAGGGGTTCTGCACGCTGGCAATCCGCGGCACATCCGTTGTGTCAGACAGTGCCAATGCACGGCTGACGCCCCAGGGCGTCTCATTGGAAAGGCCAATAGCGCGCACCTTGCCAGCATCAACCAGTTCCTGCATTGCCGCCAGAGTTTCTTCCAACGGAACCGGATTGTCATCAGATGAGGGACGAAAGCGCAGAGCGCCAAAAAAGTTGGTACGCCGACTTGGCCAATGAATTTGATACAGGTCCAAGTAGTCAGTGCCTAACCGTTTCAAGCTGGCATCGCAAGCTTCAAGCACCGATTGGCGATCCAAGTCATTGCGGCCGTTCCGGTGCAGTTGGGGCCTGATGTGCTTTAAAGTGGGGAGCGGTCCGGCGATCTTGGTGGCTAGCACCATGTCCTTGCGCTTGCCAGTTTTCTTCAGCCAGCTGCCTATTATTTCTTCGGTGCGGCCATAAGTTTCCTCGCGCGCAGGAACAGAATACATTTCTGCGGTATCAAGGAAATTAACTCCGTGCTCGACCGCCATGTCGATTTGATCATGGCCTTCCCGCTCGGAGTTTTGCTGCCCCCATGTCATGGTGCCGAGGCAAATTTTACTGACACGAATGTCGGTGCGTCCCAGGCGGCGCATTTCCATGGGGCAATCCTTCTAAAGCTAAGGGAAGATTAACTTATTGTTTGGTCAGGCCACTGTCGGCAAACAACTGCTGTAACTCGCCGCTTTCAAACATTTCTTTGATGATGTCGCAGCCGCCGACAAATTCACCTTTTACGTATAGCTGGGGAATCGTAGGCCAGTCTGAATAGGCTTTGATCCCATCACGGATGTCCATATCCTCAAGCACATTGTATGTTTCAAAGTCTACGCCTACATGCTGCAACACCTGCGACACAACGCTGGAAAAACCGCATTGCGGGAAAATGGGTGTGCCTTTCATGAACAAGACAACATCATCTTTTGTCACATAGTCCTTGATACGGTCGAATACGGGATTTTCACTCATTAACTTTGTCCTGAGATTGTATGGCCGGGTTTTGACGCGCCGGAGATTGCTTGGGTTGCCTATTAAATAGGGCTCATCGGTGCGCCTGCCAAGGGGGAAAGCAGTAATTACGACTGTTTTTGTGTGAATTTATTGATTCTGCGAAATTATGTGTAGCTACCAAATATATGGATGGTCAGTCGGGCAAACTGGTTTGAAGGGCCAAGGCATGCAACTCACCGCCCATACGCCCTTTCAGGCTTTTGTATACCATCTGGTGCTGTTTTATGCGAGATAGGCCGCGGAACCCCTCATAAATCA
>JAJFIT010000227.1 GCA_021774775.1 Alphaproteobacteria bacterium
GCTGGCATCGTTGTGTCTGACAGTCCGGCGGCGCTTGGCCCAACACTGCTGAAAGCTATCGGTTAACTAATATAGAGGGGCGTGGTGGAAGCACCACGCCGAATGCCCATGGGTGCTGATCTGGATCGAATTGCTGCGTTAGAGGGCGTAAGCCCGCAATTTGTTGAATCGTTATACGAGCAATATACCGCTAATCCCTTGTCGGTTGATCAGGGCTGGCAGGAATATTTCCAGACGCTGGAGGCAGGCATTCAGGTTGCTGGCCCCAGTTGGGCGCGCTCCGATTGGCCCCTTCGCCCCAACGATGACCTGACAGCGGGCCTTGACGGCTCGGATATGTTCATCGAGCAGGAAGTGCCCGCAGCCAAAGTTGGCGGTGGCGTGTCCGCGGTTGATGTGCGCGCTGCCACAATCGACAGTATTCGCGCCCTGATGATGGTGCGTACCTACCGGGTTCGTGGCCACTTGATGGCCAATCTTGACCCGCTCGGCCTTGAAGAGCGCCCCATTCATACGGAGCTTGAGCCCGAGACCTATGGTTTTGGCCCGGATGATATTGACCGTCCTATCTTCATAGACGGTGTTCTGGGGTTGGATACCGCGACAGTGCGCGAGATCATCGTTATATTGAAGCGAACTTATTGCTCCAACATCGGCGTTGAGTTTATGCATATCAACGACCCCGATGAAAAAGCCTGGATTCAGCGTAAAATTGAAGGTCGCGACAAGGAAATTCACTTCACTGACCGCGGCAAGCTCGCGATTCTTAACAAGCTTATCGAAGCTGTTCAGTTTGAGCGCTTTCTCGGTAAAAAATACACTGGCACCAAACGCTTTGGCCTGGACGGCGGCGAGGCCATGGTGCCAGCCCTTGAAGGGGTGATGAAAACCGGTGGCCAAATGGGTTTGCAAGAGATTGTGTTTGGTATGCCGCACCGCGGGCGCTTGAATGTGCTTGCCAATGTGATGCAGAAACCCTACCGCGCAATTTTCAATGAATTTCATGGCGGTGCCTCTACACCGGACGATGTGCAGGGCTCGGGCGATGTGAAATACCACCTTGGTACCAGCGCTGACCGCGAGTTCGACGGCAACAAGATTCATCTGTCGCTGAATGCCAACCCATCGCACCTTGAGGCGGTTAATCCGGTTGTCATCGGTAAGGTGCGTGCCAAACAACAAATGAAAGACGACACCAAGCGCAATGATACGCTGTCGCTATTGCTGCACGGCGATGCCGCTTTTGCCGGGCAGGGTATTATTGCTGAGTGTTTTGGTATGTCGGGCCTGCGCGGCTACAATACCGGCGGCACGATCCATTTCATTGTGAACAACCAAATTGGTTTTACCACCAGCCCGCAGTTTGCCCGCTCCAGCCCCTATCCGTCGGATGTGGCTAAAATGGTGCAGGCACCGATTTTTCATGTGAATGGCGACGACCCGGAAGCAGCGGTATTCGCCTCTAAAATTGCCACCGAGTTCCGGCAGGAGTTCAAGCGTGATGTGGTGATTGACATGTTCTGTTATCGCCGCTTCGGCCATAACGAATCGGATGAACCTGCCTTCACCCAGCCTTTGATGTATGCAGCGATCAAACACCACCCCAGTGTGGTGAAAATCTATGCGGACAAGCTGAAAGCGGAGGGCGTACTGACTGACGAGCAGTTTGTTCAGATGGAATCTGAATTTATTCGCTATCTGGAAGACGAGTTCGAAGCCGCGAAAGATTACCGGGTTAACAAGGCTGACTGGTTTGAGGGCAAGTGGCAAGGATTTGGACTTGCCGATAAAGACCATGAAAAGCGCCGCGCTGACACCGGTGTAAGCGAGTTGATGCTACGCGAAGTGGGTGAACAGATCACCAGCTACCCGGAAAAGTTCAATATTCACCGCACGCTCAAACGTGTGCTTGATAACAAGCAGAAAATGTTTGAAAGCGGCAAAGGTTTTGATTGGGCAACCGCCGAGGCTCTGGCGTTCGGCACGTTGCTGCGTGAAGGGCACGATGTGCGCCTCTCGGGGCAGGATTGTGGCCGTGGCACTTTTAGCCACCGACATGCTGTGTTTGTTGACCAGAAAACCGAAGACCGTCACATTCCGCTCAAGGAAGTGAACCCGGATCAGCATTTTGAAGTGCTGGACAGCCATTTGTCCGAGTTCGGCGTGTTGGGGTTTGAATATGGTTTTTCCACTGCTCATCCCAACAGCCTGACGCTGTGGGAAGCGCAGTTTGGTGATTTCGCTAACGGTGCCCAAATTATTATTGATCAGTTTATCTGCTCTGCCGAAGCCAAATGGCTGCGGATGTCGGGCCTGGTGATGCTGTTGCCGCATGGCTACGAAGGCCAGGGGCCAGAACACTCGTCTGCAAGGCTGGAGCGGTACTTGCAGCTGTCTGCTGAAGACAACTGGCAAGTAGTCAATTGCACCACACCGTCAAATTATTTTCATGCGCTCAGGCGTCAGATGCACCGGGACTTCCGCAAGCCGCTGATTGTCATGGCACCAAAATCATTGTTGCGTCACAAACGTTGCGTATCGTCCCTGGAGGAATTTGGCCCCGGCTCACAGTTCCACCGGGTTCTGTGGGACGATGCCGATCTGGACAACGGCGTATCGGCAATCAAATTAAAAGCCAATAGCAAGATCAAGAGGGTCGTTCTGTGTTCGGGCAAGGTTTATTTCGATATTCTGGAAGAGCGCGATGCGCGCGGGCAAGACGACACCTATATTCTTAGGGTGGAACAGTTATATCCGTTCCCGGCGCGGGCGCTTCAAATAGAACTCAAGCGTTTCAAAAATGTTGAAAGCATTATCTGGTGTCAGGAAGAGCCCAAAAATATGGGGTCATGGACATCGATTAATGAACCGCTTGAAGAATTGCTGATAACCATGAAAATGCCGGTGACCCGGGCGCGTTATGCTGGCCGGGCGGCCAGCGCGTCAACCGCGACCGGACAGGCATCCAAGCATGCAGCGCAGCAACAGGCATTAGTGAATGAAGCTCTCGAAGGCTAGACCCCGAGAGCACCCAAATGATTGAAAGAAACTAGGAGCACATAAGGTGGCAATTGAAGATATCGTAATCCCGCAGATGGGTGAATCGGTGGCTGAAGGATCGATCGGAACCTGGCTCAAACAGGTCGGCGATGCGGTGGCACAAGACGAGCCGATCGTCGAGGTCGAAACCGACAAGGTGGCGATGGAAGTACCAAGCCCGGTTGCAGGCGTTTTGGTCGAGCAGCTCGTCGCCGAGGGTGACACGGTTGAAATTGGCGCACTGATCGCGCGGGTTGATACGGAAGGCAAAGCGGCGTCTGCGCCCGCACCAGCCCCAGCAGCTGCTCCCGCCCCAGCCCCGCAGGCGGCAGCCCCGGCGGCAGCCGCAGCACCGGCGGCAGCCATGGCACCCAGTGTTTCAGGCCCGGCACCTGTATCGGCGCCAGCCCCGCAGGAGCTTATGCCGATGTCGCCTGCGGTACGCCGCATGGTGGAAGATTATCACCTTGATGCTACTTCGATCACCGGTACCGGCAAGGATGGCCGGTTGACCAAGGGCGATGTGATGAAAGCGATTGAAAGCGGATCAGCGCGCACACTCAGCGCACCGGCCGCTGCAGCCGCTGCGCCCACCGGGCCGCGCGAAGAGCGGGTGAAGATGACGCGCATGCGCAAGCGTATCGCTGAACGCCTCAAAGACGCGCAAAACACTGCCGCGATGCTGACCACCTACAATGAAGTCGACATGACACAGGTGATGGAAGCCCGTGCGCGCTATAAGGATATGTTCGCCAAAAAGCACGGTATCAAACTTGGCTTCATGAGCTTTTTCTCCAAAGCCTGTTGCCTTGCGCTTAAGGAAGTGCCGTCTGTGAACGCCTCCATCGAAGGCGAGGAAATTGTTTACCACAACTATGCCAACATCGGCGTGGCGGTGTCTGCACCCAACGGTCTTGTTGTGCCGGTTTTGAAAGACGCACAGGATATGTCCTTCGCGGACACCGAGCTGGGTATCGCCGGATATGGCCGCAAGGCCCGCGACGGCAAACTGACCATTGATGATATGCAGGGCGGCACCTTCACCATCTCAAACGGCGGAATTTTCGGCTCACTGATGTCGAGCCCGATTATCAACCCGCCGCAGTCTGCGATTTTGGGTATGCATAAAATTCAGGAACGCCCGATGGCAGAAGGCGGGCAGGTTGTTATCCGCCCGATGATGTATCTGGCGCTCTCGTACGACCACCGGCTGATCGATGGCCGCGAGGCGGTGACTTTCCTTGTGCGTGTCAAAGAAGCACTGGAAGATCCAACCCGCCTTCTTCTGGATATGTAAGGGACAGTTATGGCTGACAGTTATGACGTTGTTATCATTGGTGCCGGCCCCGGCGGTTATGTTGCTGCTATCCGCGCGGCCCAACTGGGGTTGAAAACCGCCTGTATCGACAAGCGCGACACACTGGGTGGCACCTGTTTGAATGTGGGCTGTATGCCCTCCAAGGCTTTGTTGCATGCGTCGCACCTGTACCATGAAGCCGTACATGATTTTGATAAGTTTGGCCTGTCTGCCAAGGGCGTCAGCTTCGATCTGAAGAAAATGATGGCGGCCAAAGACAACACTGTTACCGGCCTTACCGGGGGTATTGAGTTTCTGTTCAAGAAGAACAAGATCGACTGGATCAAGGGGGCAGGACGCTTCACCGCCAAAGACACCATCGAGGTTGCGCTCAATGACGGTGGCAAGCAGGTGGTGAAGGCAAAAAACACGATCATCGCCACCGGCAGCGAGGTTGCAAGCCTGCCGGGTATGGAAATTGATGAAGACAGAATTGTATCCTCCACCGGCGCGCTTGAGTTCTCGGAAGTGCCGAAGCATCTGGTGGTGATCGGCGGCGGCGTTATCGGCCTTGAGCTGGGCTCGGTTTGGGCGCGGCTTGGTGCTGAGGTGACTGTTGTTGAATTTATGGATCAGGTTCTATTCGGCATGGACCTGGAGGTTCGCAAAACCTTCGGGCGTATCCTGAAAAAGCAGGGCATGAAGCTGAAGCTTTCCTCCAAGGTAACCGGCGTCAAGACGCTGAAGAACAGTGTGAAGGTAACTTACGAGCCCGTTAAAGGTGGAGAGCCTGAAACCATCAGCGCGGACAGGGTTCTGGTTTCAGTGGGCCGCCGACCCTATACCGACGGGCTCGGCCTTGAGGCTATCGGGGTTGAGATGGACGACCGTTCGCGCGTCAAAATCAACCATGATTTTTCCACCAATGTGCCCGGCATTTGGGCAATCGGTGATGTGGTTGAAGGGCCAATGCTGGCGCATAAAGCCGAAGACGAAGGCGTTGCCTGCGCAGAAAATATCGCAGGTCTAACCGGCTATGTGAACCATGATGTTATCCCGGGTGTTGTCTATACTTTCCCGGAAGTGGCGAGCGTGGGCAAATCCGAGGAAGACCTGAAAGACGCCGGTGTTGCTTACACCGCGGGCAAGTTTCCTTTCACCGCCAACAGCCGCGCTAAGGCGAATATGTCAACTGATGGGTTTGTGAAAATTCTGGCAGATAAAAGCACAGACAGGGTACTGGGTGTTCATATCATTGGGGCGGATGCGGGCAATATGATCGCGCAGGCTGCCACCGCGATGGAGTTTGGTGCTTCAGCCGAAGACATCGCCCTGACATGCCATGCACACCCCACTGAAACAGAAGCGATGAAAGAAGCTGCGCTTGCTGTGCATAAGCGCACCATTCACATGTAGTTGGGTTTCGGTTTGAGCTTTGTACTAAGAGCCTCGGCATTTGCCGGGGCTTTTTTACAGGTCTAAAATCGCACCTTCGTGCTTTAAAAGCCATTCCTTGCGGTCAAGCCCGCCAGCGTAGCCGGTCAGCGAGCCATCCGCGCCGATAATGCGGTGGCAGGGGTGAATAAGCCCAACAGGGTTGCGGCCATTGGCGCGGCCAACTGCGCGCGGGCTTGAGTTCAGACGTTTGGCCAAAGCACCATAACTGTCGGTACCTCCAGCCGGTATATCTCTCAGCGCTTTCCACACGCGGCGCTCAAACGGTGTGCCCAGCGGGTCAGTGTCGAAGGCGTCGAGCGCATCAATATCGCCGCTGAAATAGGCATTGAGTCTTTTTGAAATCGTTGGGGGGCAGTCCCCGTCCGCAATCGCTGCGTCCGCATAAAACCGATTAATCTGGCGGTCCACCCGGTCGCCGTGATCAGAAAATTCGCAGATCAAAACGGTATTTTCGTCGAGCAGCAGTGTCAGGTCACCAACGGGGGTGCCGACGCTGGTTTTGGTCAATTGTCGTGGCATGTTTGTCTCCATTCGCTTGGCGGCATTCCGAATGCGCCTTTAAATACATCGTTGAAACGGCGCAGGCTTTGGAAGCCAGACGCATAGGCAATGTCTGCGATCGACCCGTCACTGTCCGCCAGCAGCGTCGTCGCCAGCGATAGGCGGTTTTGCTGGCGTACATCCATCGGGCTTTTGCCCAGATGCTGCTTGAACAACCGCCTCAGGTGACGGTCGGTAACCCCCAGCTTGTCCGCAAGCTCTGTCAGGTTTTCCGGGCTGTCAGTACCAGCAAGCAGGCGCAGT
>JAJFIT010000228.1 GCA_021774775.1 Alphaproteobacteria bacterium
TGAAAATCGGTATTCAATTGGTGAATTTGGCCACTATCGGCCCACTGGGTATCATAAGATTGTTCATCGCGCACAAACAGCATGATCAAAACACAAGCCGCCAAACCGATCGCCAATCCAGCAACATTAATGAAGGCGTACAGCCGATTATTTAGAATATTTCTAAACGCCATTTTAATGTAATTTTTCAGCACGGATTATTCCTACTAGCATTGTTTTTATTGTTATCATTCGTACCTGAGCGCATTAATGGGGTTGGCGCGGGCCACCGAGGCCGCGTGCATGGCAACAATGCCCCACGCAGCAACCACACCGATCATGCCGGCAATAGCAATAATGCCGATGGGCAAACCAATTCGATCCGAGAAGAAATCCAGGTAAAGGTTCATGCTAAAGTAGGCGAGAGGAAGAGCGATGAGCAGAGCCCACAAAACCGGTTTGGAAAACTGCCAAATCAACAAACGCACAACTTGTCGCACGCTGGCGCCCATTATCCTGCGAATACCAATTTCCTTGGTTCGTCGTTCCGCCATAAAGGCCGCCAAGCCAAACAACCCGATCAGTGCAAGCGACAAAGCCAGCGCAGCAAACCCGGCCAACGCAATATTAATCGACCGGTAAATCGTGTAGACACCTTCAAAGGTTTCGTTAAGAAACTGACTTTGCATGGGATAATTGGGGATTATCCGGTCCCAAACAGCTTCAATGTCTTGCACAGTTTGTTGCACATCGACCGGTTTAAACCTGACAGCGCCGTAATATTGGCCGCTACGAACCAGAAAAGTGAATGGTTTTAACTTGTTGTGGAACCCGAGAAAATTCTGATTTTCAACGACGCCGACGATGGTGAATTGAAACGACCCGTCATCATCAGTCTCGTAAAACGACTGGCCAAGAGCCACTTCTGGTGTCTCGAATCCAAGTTTTTCAACTGCCAGTTCATTGACAATAATATTGGCCTGCTGCACCCCTTCAGCGGGACTATCAAAAGCGATATCGCGCGAAAAATTACGACCCGCGATCAAGGCTACATCCAAAGTCGATAAAAATTCATAGTCGACCCGGATGCGATTCATGGTGAAGCCAGTGGCGTCATCGCCTGGATTCACATTCGCTTCAAACGAGCTGTTGCTTTGCTCAAAAGGTACCTGCGACATAAACGAAACATTTTCAACATTCGGCAGTCGCACCAACTCGTTTCGAAGCGTTTCAGTTTGCTGTGCAATCTCGTCAACATCCAGGCGTTCCAACACCAAAATCTGGTCTGTTGGGAACAAATCAATCGTCTGCTTCACTTTCTGGTTCTGGAAATACATCACCATCACCGTGGCCAGCATAAAAATAGCGATAACAAATTGAAGCCCTATCATTGTAGCGCGCACAAGCGACGTGCGAGCGCCGCCGCCGTTGCCGTCTTTCAGGCTGTCAATCGGTGTGGTGCGTGTAATCAGATAGGCCGGATAACCGCCTGAGATTAGTCCAACAGCGAGCGTGGTTAGGGCCAGCCAAGGCAGGGTCGCTAAATGATCAAGTGTCACCACTTTACCCAGACCTTGGTTAAAGAAAGGAACAATCAATTCCAGAAGGACTAAAGCAATCAGCAACGAGATGACCACCACGATCAGGCTTTCAGTTAAAAACTGGATCAAAAGCTGCTGGCGCCCTGCACCTAATGTGCGCCGAAGACCAACTTCTCGGGCGCGACCCATGTTTTGGGCTGTTGCCAAGTTGGTATAGTTCACGCAGGCAACCACAAGCACAAGCAAGGCCAAAATCGAAATACTGTCAATCACAGGCATGCCTATTGCTTCCCAAAAAGCGGTATTTGCCTGCGAGAGCGGCTCCAGCACGACGCCAATGATAAATTCTTTTTGGTCTTCAAGAAAATGCTGCTCGTAAGTCGCCGCCAAACCTGTCTCCAGCTCCGCCACATCATGGTCGGGCTGCGCCAGCAGATACATACGATTGCCGAGCGAGATGTTTCCCCAGTCTGCAGCCGGATCATAATCGATAAGCTTCTTCAAGGCTGACAAGGGTGCCAAAACCGCCAAATCTTCCTCGCCCAAAATAGAAGAATTGAAATGAGTGTTAGCCGGCAAGTCTTCCACCACTGCCGCGACAGTAAAACTATGCTGATGGTCTAACAAAACGGTCTGCCCGACGGCATCAACACCACCGAAAAACTTTTCCGCAGCTGACCGGGTTAAAATAACAGAAGACGGACCATTAAGGGCTGACGAATCGCCAGCAACATAATCCAGGTCGAAAATCCTGGTAAAGTCAGGGTCAGTGAAACGAATTTCCTGATAATAATCATCATCGCCGATAGTCACCAGAAATTCCTGGCGTTTAATCCGCGCCATTGCCTCCAGGTCAGGCATGCCGGTTTTCAGAAATTCCCCAAAAGCAGCGTATGTGGTATCGGCTCTTTTTATGCCTATGTTGGCTGCTGGTGAAAAAAGCGAATTAACCGTGTAAATACGGTCAGTGTTGGCAAAATTTTGGTCATGGTTTTGCTCATAGTCAACAAGCACGGAACCAAAAACATAAACGGTCAGGCCAATGGCCAAACCAACAATATTGATGAAGGCATACAGCCGGTTTTTCAAAATATTTCTAAGCGCAATTATGATGTAATTTTTCAGCATCCTCGCATCCTCTGCTCTATTATGTTTTTATTGAGCGTTAGTGCCTTATCGCCCGGTTTTTCCAGGTCTTTTTCAGTCGTTCTTGTTTTGGTGGTTGTTCTTAAACTGCGGCCCTCAAGTCTTCGGTTACAACATGACCGTCAAACAGGTTGATCGTGCGGCGGGCATAGTCAGCATGCGCCGGGCTGTGGGTTACCATGACAATGGTGGTGCCCTCAGCGTTCAGCGACTGAAGCATTTCCATCACTTCCTGGCCGTGGGCGCTGTCAAGGTTGCCGGTTGGCTCATCAGCCAGAATCATTGCCTGGTCGCCAACAACGGCGCGCGCCACAGCAACCCGCTGCTGCTGGCCACCTGAAAGCTGGCTCGGCATGTGTTTGGCCCGGTGGGCAATGCCAACCTTGTCCATAACCTTGGCCACCCGCTCGCGCCGTTCGCTGGCGGGAATATTGTGATACAAAAGAGCCAACTCGATATTTTCTTCAACGGTCAGTTCGTCGATCAAATTAAACGACTGAAAAATGAAGCCAATGTTTTGCTTGCGAATATTGGACAATTTCGATTCCGGATAACCGGCGACATTTTCACCCATGAAAATATAGTCACCGTCCGAGGGGCTATCGAGCATACCGACGATGTTCAACAGCGTTGATTTCCCGCAACCGGATGGGCCCATGATCGCGACAAACTCGCCGCTTTCAATTTCGATATTCACATTATCCAGCGCCACGGTTTCAACCTCATCGGTCCGATAATATTTTGAGAGATTGTGCAGTTTAAGCATGCCGTGTTCCTTTCTTTCTTTTTTTCATTTTGCCCTGTTTTAAACTGCAGGGCGTTTCCTCTTGTCGTGTCCCGGGCTGTTTCTATTAGGCCCAAATTTATAGCTTGTTAGTTAGTCATCTCCAGACAGGCGTAACCTGTCCATTTCTACAAAACTGCTGTAAGGCGATGTGACAACACGTTCACCAATTTCCAGCCCTTCAAGCACCTCGATAAAGCGTGAATTCCGCCGTCCCAGCCGCACAGTACGTTTCACTGCCTGCGACCCGTCTGCGGTGACAACAAACACCCAGTTACCGCCGGTGTCCTGGTAAAAGGCACCGTTGGGGATAAGTGCCGCTTTTGTCGCGTCACCCAGCGTCAGTTTGGTTTGCAGGGTCTGGCCTCGGCGAATGTCGTCGGGCTGTGTGTCAGCAAAAACAAAATCAACTTCAAACTGGCCGTTGGTCACCTGCGGGTATATTTTGGCAATTGTCATGCGGTAACTGGTGCCGCCGCGTTCAAACACAGCTTCCTGGCCAATGTCCACGCGGCCCAGATAAAATTCGTCAATATTGGCTGTCAGCTTGTAATTGTCCGGGTCATCAATTTGACCAAGCCTGTTACCGCGCGGAATATTCTCGCCGATCTCAACATTAAAACCGGATAGTTTTCCGTCCACCGGCGCGCGTACATTCAGCGCATCCAGGTTTCTTCGGGCGACAACAAGGCTTTCTTCAAGCCTAACAGCTGCAGCGCGCAAGAACACCAATTGGCTCTCTTGCAGACGCGCATCCGTCGCCTGACTTTCAAGCGTCAATTCCCGGCGGTTAATATTATACTCAAGATCATCCTGACTGTCTTCGAGCTGACGCACCGGAATAGCGTTGGTTTTCACCAGCTCTTTCTCACGTGCCACTTTACGTGTCAAAATTTTGATCTGATAATTGAAATCCACCAGATTTCTCTTGTGGCCCAGACGATTTTGCTCGAGCTGTAATTCCTGCGATCTCATATTGTTCAGTTGCTCGGTTACACGGGTTTCGTTGGCGGTAAAACTAACTTGCAGGTTACTGTTGGACAGCTCGACGATCAGATCACCCTTTTTGAGCATGGTGCCATCCTCAACAAGGATACGTTCCACACGGCCACCCTCTATTGCGTCAAGAAAAAGCGTTTTCAGCGGGGTTACACGGCCACGCACCGGAATGAAGTCTTCGAAGGTGCCTTCGCTAACGGTTGAAATAACGATGCGGCTTTCATTAACCCTGAACGTACGACCACCGGCGGCGTCGTTAATCAGCATCCATACGACGCCCGCGACAGCCAGAACCACCAAGATTATACCCGCTGATTTCCAGTGGTTTTTTTTCTTTTCCACTTTACGGTCCATACCGACGCCAGACGCAGGCTTGTCGCTTCCCGCGGTCTTACCGCCGTACATGGGAATGGGATTTCCAGATGTTTGCTTTTTTTCCGTCACTGTCTTTTCTTTCTCATCCACCTTAGGGCGGTTCCTGCTATTCCCCGCATAGCAGCAAAGGCTATGCCAAATACTAAGCGTTTGATTCATAATGGCTTTACGTCAAAATGTCCAATTTTGAACATAAAGTTCTGTACGATTTCGAACACTTTGTGTACGGTTTCGAACATACAGGCAAACGGTGAAGAGGGCTATATATGCTGCAACAAACCGGCTCTATTTTGATTGTTGACGACGACGAGGATATTCTTGTCGCGGTTAAACTGCTGCTAAAACGCCATTTTGACACTGTTATTACCTGCAGCAATCCAGAAGATATCCCGGTGCTGATGAAAGCCCATGTGTTTGACGCGGTCCTGCTCGATATGAATTTTGGACCCGGCGAATCTTCAGGCGAACAGGGTTTCCACTGGCTGGGGAAAATTCTCAAGATCGACCCGCGCTCAATTGTTATCATGATCACCGCGCACGGCGGTGTGAATGTTGCGGTCGAAGCCATGAAACAGGGCGCAACCGATTTTGTCGCCAAGCCCTGGCAAAATGAAAAGCTGGTTGCCACCCTGTCCACCAGCGTGAAACTGCGGCGCACCCGCAGTGAAGCCGACAAACTGAAAAAAACCAACCGGGCGCTTGCAGCTGTTGCCAGCGAGCCCAAGCAACCCATCCTTGGCAACAGCCCGGCAATTGCCGAAGTGCTGTCGGTTATCGCGCGCACAGCCCCCACAGACGCCAATGTGCTTATTTTGGGGGAAAATGGCACCGGAAAGGAACTGGTTGCCCGTGAGCTGCACCGCCTGTCCAAACGGGCAGAAAATATATTCATGGCGGTCGACTTGGGCGCGGTACCGGAATCATTATTCGAGTCCGAACTGTTCGGCCATAAAAAAGGGGCTTTTACCGACGCGAGAGAGGACCGGATTGGCCGCTTGCAAGCAGCAGACGGCGGCACGTTATTCCTGGACGAAATCGGAAATCTGCCGCTGCATCTGCAGGCAAAATTATTGACTGTTCTGGAAACACGGCAGGTGGTGCCGGTAGGCTCGGGAACTCCTATTGATATTGACATTCGGGTCATTGCCGCAACAAACGTGGCCCTCGGCAAACTCAAAGACGAAGCTATTTTTCGCCAGGACCTGTTGTTCCGCCTCAATACAGTGGAAGTGCATGTGCCGCCACTTCGGGACCGCCAGCAGGATATTCCCGAGATTGCCCGCCACTATAGCGAGCTTTACTGCCGAAAATATGACAAGCCCGAGAAAGAGTTTGCGCCGGATGCGCTGTCAGCGATGACCCACTATAGCTGGCCCGGCAATGTGCGCGCATTGCGCCACGCCATTGAACGGGCGGTTATTCTGTCAGACAGCGATGCCTTCGCCGCCGAGGATTTCCAGATGGATCCATCGGGCATCAGCCCGTCGCCGACCGGCCTATCACTGCCAAGCGGCAGTGACCGCACTGCTGCGAACCCAACTGAGGGCGATGATCTTAATCTGGAGCGGATTGAAAAAGGTGCCATCGCTGGTGCGCTGAAGAAACATCGCTATAATATTAGTCACGCGGCGAAAGAACTGGGAATTACCCGCGCGGCGCTGTATCGCAGGATGGAAAAACATGGGCTTTAGACGTTTCAGCGTTCTACTGGCCGGGCGTTTGGTGCTTCTCATGCTCAACCTGATGGGGTTGAGCTATCTGTTTTCCGTACCCGGTTACCACGCAGCGACATTTCTGACTTTTTGCGTGCTGGTATTTTTAACCGCGGAAGTATTTCAGTTTGTCAAACGCACAAATGCAGAGATTTCGCGGTTTCTGGACGCAGCACGCTACGCCGATTTCAGCCAGCGATTTCGCATGCGGGATTTGGGTGCGGGTTTCGGCGAACTGGGCGACACTTTCACCGATATTCTAACCCGCTTTCAAGAGGTGCGGGCAACCAAGGAAAAGGAACTGCGCCACCTGAAAGCCCTGATCGAGCATGTGCCAGTCCCGCTTCTGTCGCTGCATTCCGATGGCTCGCTGAATATATGGAATAATGCGGCGCGGCGGCTGTTTGGCACCGCGCCGGCAACCCACCTGAACCAGCTGGCACAGTTCGGCGAAGGGTTCCAGAAAGAGGTTGCCTCTATTGAACCCGGCGAAAGGCGACTGGTTGCCTTTGATGCTGACGGTGTCGAACAGCAAATGATGCTGGCCGCGACAAAGATCATCATTGATAGCAAACCGGAAAAACTGTTCAGCCTGCAAAATATCCAGTCCGAACTGGACCTGGCCCAACTGCAGGCGTGGCAGGATTTGGTTCGGGTATTGACCCATGAAATTATGAACTCGATCACACCAGTGGCATCGCTGGCCAAAACCGCAGTTGATCTGGTGGATGACGCGGCAAGCAAGGTTAAGAACAATCCCGAAGTTGTTGCGGAGCTGGGCGATGTTAAAGATGCAGTGAACACCGTTGCCCGCCGCTCTGACCGGCTCAATCAATTTGTCTCCAGCTACCGCAGCTTGACACGTCTGCCACCGCCCGAACGCACCCTGGTTCGCTTGCGGGACTTGTTCGACACTATGGAACGATTGTTCCGCGAAGAGTGGCAAACCGAAGGCATCAAATTGCTGGCGTCGGTTGAACCGGCAGAACTGGATGTGTCCGCAGACAGCGACATGCTCGAGCAGATCCTGATCAATATGCTCAAAAATGCCGGTCAGGCGCTGGCGGGCAAAAAAGATGCAACCGTTTGGTTGTTTGCCCGGTTGAACAAACGCGGCAGGGTCGCCATCGAAATTGCTGACAACGGTCCCGGCATCCCGGACGATATTGCCAAACAGATCTTTGTACCCTTTTTCACCACCAAACGTGCTGGCAGCGGGGTTGGACTGGCACTCACTCGTCAGGTCATGATCTCGCACGGCGGCGCGGTCAGCCTGTCTGAAAGAGAAGGCGGCGGCGCGGCTTTTTCACTGACTTTTTAACGCGGCGAGACCACTAGGGGGCCAGCATGCTGCAATAGCTGCCTGCTTCCTTGATCATGCGGGTGGTTATCGACGTGTTGAACCTCGATACCCCGGGCAGGCGGCTCAGTTCCAGCCGCAACAACTCGTCCAGCGCCGACATGTCCGGTGCCAATACCTCCAGAATATAGTCATATTCGCCGGTCACTGCGTGGCAACACCTGACTGATCGGTGCTGGATGATCGCCTCCTCGAAGGCCTGATAGCGGTCGAAGGTCACAACCACATGCACAAGCGCTCGAATACCCAGGCCCAGGGCCTGCGGCGATAGCCGAGCGCCGTAGCCTTCAACCGCACCGGATGCCTCAAGCTCTTTCACGCGGGTCCAACAGGGCGTTTTGCTGAGGCCTATTTTTTCACCCAGTTCGGTGAAGGAAATTCGGCCACTATCTTCCAGTACCGCTAAAATTTTCAGGTCAATCACATCCATAATCGTTCCACAAAAAACCCATAATTAAAACTATCATTCTTTATAGGCGGTCTAATATGGAATAAAAAGAACAATGTTCGTGGGGATAGAGCCTATATTCCTATTTTCCACTCACCTAAACGAGGATTGAAAATGAACCGCGACAAATATTATGCCCGGATCGAAAACCCTGAAATGCTCGACTATGGTGTTTACCTGAAATGTGATCAGCTACTAACCTGCCAGAAACCGCTGGACCAGCTATGCAACACCGACGAACTGCAGTTTCAGATCGTCCACCAGGTAGAAGAACTGTGGATGAAGTTGATGACCTTCACACTGGTTGAGGTGATCGATTATCTGGAGCAGGGCCAAACGCACCGGGTACTGACCCTGATGACGCGGGTTGCAATGCTGCAGCGATTGATGACCAGCCAGCTGGATGTCCTGGAAACGATGTCGCCGAAGGAATATCAGGAAATAAGGTTACAACTGGGCAACGGCAGCGGGCAAGAATCGCCCGGTTTTCGCATGCTCCTGAAAATGCCACCGGACATGTGGAAAGCATACAGCGACACCTATCTGGCCCCGGAAGGCTTGACGATTGCCGACATTTACGACGAAAAATACAGCCACGATGAACGCTACGCCGTTGCCGAAGCTCTGATCGAATTTGACGAACAGTTCCAGAAGTTTCGATGGAACCATTTGTTTTTGATCCATCGCTCCATCGGGCTCAGTTCCAAATCGCTCAAGGGCAGGCCGGTTGACTTGCTGCAATCAGGGGCGAAACACAGGTTTTTCCCGGAATTGTGGGATATCCGCAGTGCCATGACCGACAAATGGGGCGGTGAATACGGCGTTGTACGAGAGCCGATCCACAAGAAACCCGCAAGGAAGTAGAGCCAAATCCGCGAGGCACCCTGAGTTCCAGGAGAAGCGAGCGATCAGTCCTGGTCGCTCAAAAACCGCTCAACACGGCGTACAAATCGGGCCGGGCGTTCAGCAAAAGGCAAATGCCCTGTAGCCGCCAGAATTTCGATCTCTGAGCCCGGTATCAATTTATGAAGTTGCCACGCTGTCGCTGGTGTAATCACCGGGTCATACCGACCATGGATGACCAAAACCGGAAAGTCGTAGCTGCTGACCGACTGCACGTAATCCAGTTCGGTCATATCAAGCCGCAAGGCATTATTCACTTCAATATTATAGGTATAATCTTTAATCGCTGCGATAAAGGCATCACCCTTCGCCAGGTCAACAAATTCCATCGAGGTGAACACTTCAATTTCACTCGCCTTAAAGCGCGGGCTTAGGGCGCGTCTCGTTTGCTGCCACTCTTCTATTCGGTCTGGAAACACCTGCGCGAGTATGGTGCCTGTTGCCTTAATCGACGGCGCAGTGGAATTAACAAACATGATCGAATTCACCCACACGCAGTATTTTTCGGCGTAGGCCATCGCCACAATGCCGCCGAACGAATGCCCCAGAAGGTCAAGGCTGGAAACCCCAAGCGCGGTTCTGATTGCCTCAACATCGTCAGCCCATTGCACCAAACGGGGCCGACCCGTTACCGCACCGGAGTTTGACGTGCCCCGCTGATCAAACATAACCACACGGCGCGACCCGCTCAGTGC
>JAJFIT010000229.1 GCA_021774775.1 Alphaproteobacteria bacterium
ATTTTTGTGCCGTAGCCAAACTTGCCGGTAATTTCAAGCAGTGCACAGGTAACCAAACCGGCGAAAAGAACCGGCAGCGTCACTGGCAACATCCTGAAGAAAAACTCGTCAAATGCCCACCCGGCGCGGTCACCGATGAGAATATTTTGCGGCTCGCCCACGAGCGTCATCACGCCGCCCAGCGCCGTGCCCACAGCCGCATGCATCATCAAGCTGCGCAAAAATGCCCGGAATTGCTCAAGATCTTCATAGTTTAATTTGTCAACCTCGCCGTCACCGGAATGATCGTGTTCATGGTGAAACTCCTTGCCGGACGCCACCTTGTGATAGATGGAGAAGAAACCAACTGAAATGGCGATAACCACCGCTGTAACCGTTAGCGCGTCAAGAAAGGCTGACAGCAAGGCCGCCATCGCCGAGAAAATCAGCGATAGAATCACCTTGTTTCTCACATTCACCAGAATTTTGGTGAAGACAAACAGCAGCATATTTTTCAGGAAATAGATGCCCGCAACCATGAACACCAACAACATGATCACTTCCAGGTTACTTTGGATTTCATGCACAACAGTTTCAGGCGATGTCATGCCCAGCGCCACCGCTTCAATGGCAAGCAAGCCGCCCGGCTGCAGCGGATAGCATTTCAACGCCATCGCGAGAGTGAAGATAAATTCCAATATCAGCACCCAGCCAGCCACATAAGCGCCCACTGTGTAGTAAAGGATTGGATTGATAAGCAAAAACACCAAAATGGTGGTTTTGTACCATTCTGCCGAATTACCGAGAAAATTTCTCCCTGCCGGGTTGGCAAAAAGTGTCATGAGTGTCCCCTTAAACAGATATGCTGTAACCTCTAGCGCAACCTTGCTTCTAACGAGCGCGCCCGCCCAAATCAAGCTAATGAAACAGCTTAAGCCAAATTGGCTGCAGAGTCCTGAACTTCGCGTGAAAATTTGCCGCCAATCGCGTCAAATATTCGACTTGTCGAAAAACCACACGCCTCTATGGTTGAAGTGATTAGCTTGCAAAGCTCGGTAACCAGAACAGCAAAACAAGAGACTGCCCGGCATGACCAAAGAAATATCCATCATCCAGACATGGCTGAAGCAAGGGCATAAAGCAGCTTTGGCAGTTGTCGCCAAAACCTGGGGGTCCGCACCGCGCCGCGCGGGCAGCGTCATGGTTGTGCGCGGCGACGGAGTGTTCGAAGGCTCTGTGTCAGGTGGCTGTGTTGAGGGTTCGGTGATCACTCAAGCGGTTGATCTGATCAACGGGAGCAACCAGATTAATACTGCCCGCGCTTTCAAATCACTTGCATTTGCTGTTGCGTCAGAACAGGCGTGGGAAGTTGGTTTGGCCTGCGGCGGTGAGATCGAGATATTTCTATATTGCCTGTCGCCGGACGACATGCCCGCCATTGAAGACTTGCAAGCAAACCTGGCGTCCAGAAAAGCCGTCAACCTTGCCCTGCCCATGCAAGACGGCCCGATCCGGATCAATCACGGCAACCCGAAGGCGGGAAAAGTGGCACCGCAAACCACCGACCATCATTTCATTGTCCCCTTCGTGCCGCCGGTTCGGCTTGATATTGTCGGCGCGGTCCACATTGCCCAGCATTTGGCGGTTATGGCTGCTGAATGCGATTTTACTGCCCGGATAATTGACCCGCGTGGCGCCTTTTCAGAGAGCCGAACATTCGGCAGCGCCACGCTGTACGCCGATTGGCCTGATGAGTATTTCCGCGCCAATGCGCCGGACGCCACAACCGCTGTGGTTACCCTGACCCACGACCCCAAACTGGATGATGCGGCCTTACGGGAAACCCTTTCGTCACCGGCGTTTTACATCGGCTGTCTGGGCAGCCGAAAAACCCACGCCGCAAGGGTTGAGCGCCTGAAGCAATATAGTATCTCGCAGCAAAACATTGACCGAATTCATGCGCCGGTTGGACTGAATATCGGCTCTGCGACGCCCGCTGAAATCGCAGCATCCATTCTGGCCGAAATCATTCAGGCCGCAAGGGTCATAGCGTGAGGTTTGAAGAACGCGCAGTTGTCCAGTCAGAAGGTTGGACATTGGCCCACAGTGTTGCCTGCGCTGGCACCCGCATCGCCAAGGGAACCCTGATTACGCCGGTTATTATCAATCGGCTTGTAACTATGGGCGTTCAGACCATCCAGGTATTCTTGCTCGAGGACGGCGACCTTGACGAAAACACAGCGGCGCGGAGGGCAGCCGAGGCAATCACTGGCGCTGGCTTAACTGTTGAACTTGCAGGCAAAGGCCGGGCCAATATCATTGCGCAAATGGACGGCCTGTTTTTTCCCGGCGGCGGCATCGATGCCGTGAATGCGGCTGATGACGCCTTTTCTGCTGCGTCGCTCTCTGCTTACACACCGGTTCACAGCGGCCAACTTGCGGCCACCATCAAGCTTGTACCCTACGGCTTACCAGCGCAAAAGTTGGATAACATTCACCGTGCGGCGCAGCGGCTGGAAGTGAAACCTTTCAGGAAATTCAGTGCAGTCCTTATTGTTACCGGGGGTGTACCGACAGAAAAAACACTGGCCAGCCTGACATCGCGCATCCAACAGGTTGGTGGCACCCTCCATGTCCGCGACCTGGTAGACCATAACCAACAAGCAGTTCGCGAGGCACTTGAGCAGGCCAAAGACGACGGAGCGGAGCTGATTTTAATGCTCGGCGCATCGGCAATCAGCGACAAACGCGACATTATCCCTACGGCACTTGCAGAGGCTGGCGGCGAGCTGATCAAACTTGGCATGCCCGCTGATCCCGGAAACCTGCTGATGCTGGGCAAACTCAACGAAAAAACTGTTATCGGCTTGCCTGGCTGTGCCCGGTCCCCTGCCCTGAACGGGTTCGATTGGGTGCTGGAGCGTTTTGCAGCCCGGGAACCTCTGAACGCGCAAATCCTGTCGGCGATGGGAACCGGGGGTCTGCTGAAAGAACCGGCAGGACGGAAAATTCCGCGCGCAACGCATGCAAACCAATCGCGGAGTGGCGGCCCAGGGAATATGGCCGCCATTGTGCTGGCGGCGGGCAAGTCATCACGGGCAAAAAACAGCCACAAGCTATTGTCGCTGTTGACCGACAAAACTGTGGTGCGCACTACGGTCGACAGCCTGCTTGCCATCAAAGAATTGACTATAGTGACTGTAACTGGCCATGCCGCGAAAGAAATTGAGGCCTGCCTACCAGACCAGAAAGTATCGTTTGTCAACAACCCGGACTTTGATCAGGGAATGGGCACCAGCTTGGCGACGGGCATCGGCGTGCTCGACGAAACCATCACCCATGCTCTCATTTGCCTTGCTGACATGCCATTTGTCATGCGGACAACCATTGAAAAACTGATAGAAACCGCAACCGACACCGACGGGGCTGCGATTATCGTTCCCACATTTCACGGCAAACGCGGCCACCCGGTGCTATGGCACCAAAAGCATTTCGCTCAGTTGCGCCAGCTGAAAGGCGACACCGGCGGCAAGAAAATACTCAGCGACAATTCTGAAAAGATAATTGAGGTTCCGGTCGATGATCCGGGCATTTTGATTGACCTGGACACGCCGGAAATGCTGGCTCAGTTCGGCATCATATCAACAGATCGATAATTTCGTCTTGCGACAGTTTCAGCATTTCGTTGGCCAAACTATAACCGAAACCAGCGCGGGCCATTGAGGCCAATTCCTTGTCCCGCTTTGCCGCCAAAAGCGCGCTATCACCAATCTCGCGCCTGAAGGCACCAAACCGGCGCCGTTTTATGTATGCTGCTGCTGCTTTTCGGTCGACCGCATCGGGCTCGCCGCCCTCCAACTGGCCCAATGCGTCTGCAGAAATTTCGTCGGAAATACCTTTGTGCCTCAGGTCCTGTTTGATGGTGCGCACCGGCTTGCCGCGTCGCAGCAACATTTCCGCCCGCTGTGCCGCATAGCGTGTATCGTCCACATAGCCATAGCCGACACATTTTTTTACAACATCTGAAATCCAGGCCTGCTGCTCGTCTGTGACGGGCGCATGGTTTTCATTTCTACGTCGAACTTTTCGCTCCAGCACATTGTGCAGATTTTGCGCCGAGCTGTTAAACCGCCCCAGATAATGCAACGCCGCCCGCTCCAGATAAGCGGCAGTTATTTTCTTCGGCTTATTCGCATGCTTTTTCGCATACCCTTTCCCCGGCGTCGGGCCATTCTTCTTGTCGTCATGCTGGCCAAAGCTCATTTTACGGGGCTTCCCATTTTACAGGGCTTCCAATGCCGTCAGCAGGTCGTCCATTTCACTCTGGCTAGTATAATAATGCGGCGACACCCGCACTGCTGCTTCTATGCCGCGCGTTTCCATATCCAGGCGCGTGTGAACAACGCTGGCGGTTTGAACAGCAATATTTTGCCGCTCCAACTCGGTTTTGACCTCTTCCGGCGTGTGACCGCCCACATTCAGTGTAATGATGGCAGACGTTGCGTTTGGCGGGCATTCGACGGTAACACCCCTGATATCAGGTAGGCAGGCGCGCAAGTAGCATGCATTGTTTGCGATTTGCGTTGTCGCCGCCTCTACACCCAACTCTAGCAAATAATCGATAGCAGCAGCAAAACCCAACTGATTAACAACACTACGCTCCCACGCCTCAAACACACGGGCATCGTCGCGCAAACTATAATCGTCGGCACTGGTCCAGACCGCAGACTGATTGGTAAGAACAACCGGCTCCATGGCTGCACGGGCTTTCTCATTTATATATAGGAATCCGATGCCGCGTGGTCCACGCAGAAATTTGCGCGACGTTCCCGTCATGATATCACAGCCGATTGCCGTTACATCAACAGGCACATGGCCGACCGACTGGCAAGCGTCCAGCTGAAACAAAACCCCGGCGGACTGCGCGATTGCCCCTACTTTCGCGACCGGATTGATCTCGCCGCTGGAAGACGGCATGTGGCTGAGGCTGATCAGGGCTGTGCGACCATCAATCAGTGCCTCGAGATGCCCTAGATCAACGCCGCCACTTTGTGCCTGCCTGGCCACACGAATTTCAACGCCGCGAGTTTTCACCAGCTGGAGATAGGCAATATAGTTGCTGCAATATTCGTTGTAGGCGGTGACAATATTGTCACCGGACCCTAGCGGCAGGCTGTAAAACGCCTTGGTCCAGCCATCAACCGCGCTGCCGACGAAGGCATAATCAGACGTTTCGCCGCCCAGCAAGCTGGCCAGCGACCCATACCCAGCTTCGAGCCTGTCGGCCTGTTGCGCCTGAGCAACATAGCCCCCAAGTGCCACATCACGCTGAAACGCCTGTTGCATCACATCAATTACCGGGTCCGCCATAAGGGCTGAACCGCTGTTATCCATATGGATACGGCCTTTCACCCCCGGGGTTTGCGCGCGCACCAACGATAGCGTTTCGGGCGATAAGCCTGCGGCACTCATGGTCATTTTTTAGCCGTATTCCTACTCTAATTGCCATTACCGCGCGTGCAATGGGCCAAAATTATCTTGCGAAGTAAGATAACAGACTGTAATCCAGCCGTAATAATTGCATGCGCGACCAAGCGGTTATCAACTGTAGAAAATGAGTTGAATGCAAGTGTTATTTGGCTCGTGGTAGCGTATTTTTTGTATAGTTTTTTGCGACAATGGTGTTATTAAACGTTGTTGCTGTGTAGTTTTTAAGGCTAGTTCGTCAACAGCCCGGGGTAAATATGGTCGATTCAAACGCACAGATAGAAGTGACGCCAACACTTGACCCGTCACTGGACCGCCGATTTTCTGACTTTGATACCCTCATTGAAGCAATTGAATATGCTGCTAAAGGCGCGCGCGGCGTTAACTTTTTTAATGCACGCGGCGACGTCACCGAAAGCATTAGCTGGAAACAGATTAGAGACCGCGCCGAAGTCATTGGCCGCAAACTTGTTGGTATGGGTTTCCAAAAAGGCGACCGAGTTGCCCTGATTGCTGAAACCAGCGCAAATTTCGTCTGCTTTTTTGTCGGCTGTCAATATGCCAGCGTCCTGCCGGTGCCCCTGCCCCTGCCCACATCGTTCGGCGGCAAGGAAGGTTATGTGTCACAGTTAACCATGCAAATGCAAAGCTGCAAGGCTAACGGCCTGATGGCCCCGTCTTTCATGGATGAAATTGTTGAAAAGGCAACTGCAGGGCTTGATTTGACTTTTTGCGGCGACATAGACGCCTACCTCAGCGCCGAAGGCGAAGGCGAGCCAAACTTGCCAACGCCTGACGACCTGGCTTATTTGCAATATTCGTCTGGCAGTACACGCTTTCCGCACGGTGTTTCGGTTACCCACCGCTCGCTTCTGGCCAACACCCACGGCATGAGCTTCCACGGCGTGCGGCTGTTAGACACGGATCGCTGTGTTTCCTGGCTTCCATTTTACCATGATATGGGATTGGTCGGCACGCTTCTAACGTCGTTGACCTGCCAGCTGTCAGTTGATTTTATCCCAACTGAGGAGTTTGCCAGACGGCCGCTTAGTTGGTTGCGTGTTTTGAGCGCGACCAAAGGCACAATTACCTATAGCCCAACATTTGGTTTCGATATCTGCACCCGGCGCGCAGCCATGCGGGCCAGCGCCATGGAAGGGCTGGACCTGAGCGCGGTTCGGGTTGCTGGCATCGGCGCCGAAATGATCCGCCCGGATGTCATGACCGAATTTCACGATACTTTTGGCCAAATTGGCTTTTCAGACAAAGCATTTTTACCCAGCTACGGGTTGGCAGAATGCACGCTGGGCGTAAGTTTCGGCCAGGTTGGCAAAGGCATCGAAATCGATATGATCGAGGAAGCCGCCCTTACCGGTGACAGGCAAATGCTGGTGAAAGGGTCCGATGACAAGCGCATGCGCGAAGTTGTCAATTGCGGTAAGCTGCTTCCTGAATATGAAATTGAAATTCGCGACGAAGGCGACACGCCGCTCGCCGACCGTCAAGTTGGCCGGGTATACTTGCGCGGAACGTCTGTTATGCGCGAATATTTCAATGACCCCGAGACCACACGTGAAGTTCTCAGCCCCGAAGGCTGGCTCGACACCGGCGATATGGGTTACATGAAAGAACGCTGCATTTATATTGTTGGCCGCGCCAAAGATATGATTATTGTCAATGGTCGCAATCATTGGCCGCAAGACATTGAATGGGCCGCAGAGCAAGTTGAAGGCCTTAAAAAGGGTGACGTGGCAGCAATTTCCATTCCCGGTGACAATGCCGAAGAAATTCCGATGATACTCGCGCAGTGCCGCATTTCCGGCGACGGCGAGCGTATGCTGCTTACTGATTCGCTGAAAAAACAAATCCAGTCAGAAACTGGCATCAATTGTATGATTGAATTGGTTCCACCAAAATCATTGCCGCGCACATCCTCTGGCAAACTTAGCCGTACCAAAGCCCGCAACGAGTATTTAGCCGGTAACCTGCAGGCAATTGCCAGCTAGCCAATAGGCGGACAATGCCAACAAAAAATAAAAAAACAGGCAGCGGTCAAACAATTGCGTTGACCGGGGCAACAGGTTTTCTTGGCGGGCATGTCCTGCAGGAATTGATCGACTGCGGCTATGGAGTGAAAGCCCTTACCCGCCGCCCCCAGCAAGACAGACCCAATGTCGAATGGGTTGAAGGCTCGCTTGATGACCCTGAAAGCCTGGCACGGCTAGTAAGCGATTGCGATATTCTGTTGCATTTGGCCGGACTGACCAAAGCCCTGAGCCGGGATATCTTTTTCGATGTGAATGTGGGCGGAAGCAAGGCCCTGTTCAAAGCCGCCGACAGTGCTGGCGTTAGTCATGTGATCCATATTTCCAGTATGGCCGCCAGAGAACCGCGGCTGTCTCACTACGGAGCCAGTAAAGCCGGTGCGGACCTGTTGCTTACCGCCCGAAAGTGGTCCTTCAGCTGGACCATTGTGCGCCCACCCGCGATTTACGGCCCCGGCGACAAGGAAATATTAAAGCTTTTGAAAGCCACGCGGTACGGTGTTCTGCCTGCGCCCGGCAGTTCCAAAAACCGCTTTTCCATGATCCATGCGGTTGATCTTGCAAAAGCATTGGTAGCCCTGTGTGACAAAAGCAATGGCCAGGCGATTGTTGAAATTGATGACGGCATGACCGGCGGTTACACGGTCAGTGATGTTGCCAAGGCCATGCCCGACAGTAGCAGGCAAAAAACCCGTACCATTCCGGTGCCGTTTGCCCTGCTTGGTACTATTGGTGCGGTTAACGGGCTGATTGCCAAAGTGATCAACCGCCCGGCGATGCTGACCCTGTCAACCGCGAATTACCTGTGCCACCCGGATTGGACTGTCAGAGAACCCCGGCGTTTTAAACATGCCAATTGGTCGCCACAATTTGATCTTAAAGCGGGGTTACTCGACACCATCAATTGGTACCGAAAAAATGATCTTTTATGATTTGGCACATACCGATATAACGAACAGGATAATAACCGCCCCTCGGGGGTCTGGCATACAGGTAGGTAGAAAAATGGCACAAACAGCGACACTGGAAACAATTTACGGCTTAATCGGGCCGCTTAACAAAAAAAGCGTCAACCTGACCCCCGCGACAACCTTCGCATCCGACCTGGAACTGGACAGCCTGACAGTGATGGACCTGGTTGCTGATATCGAGGACGATTTTGATATCATCCTGCCGCTGAATATGCTGCCTGATCTGGAGACAATTGGACAGGTGGCCGAGGCCGTTGAAACAATCGTTGCAAAAGGCTAATTCATTGGACCTGCTGGATAAATTTGACCCGATCGTTGAATTACGGGCGTCGCTTCCGTTTGAAAAGACTGACCCGTTCAAGGTTGTGATTGAAGAAGTAATTTCCGAAACCGAAGCCATAATCGGCGGGCGGCATACCATTCTTGCCGGCACCAACAATTATATGGGCATGACCTTCAACGAAGAGGCCATCGAGGCCGCAAAGAAGGCGCTTGATGACTTCGGTACAGGCACCACAGGCTCGCGGGTTCTAAACGGCACCTACGGCGGGCACAAAGCACTGGAAGCCACCATCGCAGACTTTTACGGCATGAACGAATGCATGGTGTTCTCGACCGGATATCAGGCAAACCTGGGCATTATTTCAGCGCTGGGCGGCAAGGATGATTTTGTCATAATCGACGCTGACAGCCATGCCTCCATCTATGATGGTTGCGCCATGGGCAACGCGACAATCGTTCGCTTTAAACACAATGACGTGGAGCATATGGAGCGGCGCCTGAAACGGCTGCCCGCCGATGCTGGCAAACTGGTTGTGGTTGAGGGCATGTATTCAATGCTGGGTGATGCAGCGCCGTTGAAGGAACTGCTGGAAGTTGCGAAACAATATGGCTGCATGACCCTTGTGGACGAAGCCCATTCCATGGGTTTCTGCGGCGAAAATGGCCGCGGCATTGCCGAGGAATTGGGCGTGGAACATCTGGCAGACTTTATCGTCGGCACTTTCTCCAAATCGGTCGGTACGGTTGGCGGGTTTGCCGTCTCCAACCACCCGAAGTTTGATGTGCTGCGGTTTGTAAGCCGACCTTATATATTCACCGCCAGCCTGCCCCCCAGCGTGGTGGCCTCTGCAACCGCTTCGATACAGGCGATCAGCCGCAGCGGCAACCGCCGCGCTCACTTGTGGGAAAATGCCCGTCAATTGCATAGCGGACTGAAAGACGCCGGGTTTTCCATGTGCACAGAAACCGCCGAAAGCCCGATTATTGCCGTGCATTTGCCTGACGTGATGATCGGCACGCGCTTTTGGGAACAATTACTGGAGGAAGGCGTCTACGCCAACATGGCCGCCCCGCCTGCAACCCCCGCAGGCATGTTTTTACTGCGCATCAGTGTCTGCGCCCAACACACAAGCGAGCAAGTGAGCGAGATTATCGCCCGTTTCAAACGCACAGCTGAAAAAGTAGGGCTGGAAGTCTAGCTATAGCCCTAACGGAACGCACCCTTGCGGCGAACATGCCAAAACAGGGCCACGCCCGCAACAATCGGGTGCTTGCGCATCCAGGGTTTAATTTCCACTTCAACGCCGGAGTGGCGCCTGATTTTCCAGGCCAGATAGTCTATGCCGCCAGTGAATGTCATCGACGCTTTCACCAGCCGCAAAAAACTAACGATCTTGCCGTTCATACGCCGGTAAAACCACGTCAGTTTCGCCTGAAAATTGTCTGTGCGGGCGGGCTGAGTAACCGGCGCGGCCATCGCAGCGTTACCGCTGGCAATGCCCAGCGCCGCCAGCGCTATGGGTGTGACATCATCGTAGCGCGTTTGGTCCAGCAGGTATATCTCAAGGCCCTTGCCGCCGCGCTCAGACCTGAGTTCAGCGGCATAGGTTTCCTCAAACGCTGCCACCCACAGGTCCCGCGGCGCGGTAGCCCACGGCTTCAGGTCCAAAAGATTACCGAGCATTGTTTCAATCGAGGTTGCCACATAACCCGCCAGCGTATTTTTCGCCGCTTCATCCTTGGCTACCAGCAACATGCAAGGCTGGCAAAACCGCGCCCATATGGACACATTCAAACACGTCCTGTTTACCCTGAAGCCAAAATCACGCACCGAAACAATGGCATATTTCGACCTGACAGTAATGCCGTCCACGTCCATTTCATGATAAAATACATTGGGCGGGATCAGTTGATTGGCAACAGCAAGCCAGCGCTTGCTGTACGCCGCCGCGTAGCTGTCAACAATCACATAAAAATCAAGAATTTTATCTTCAATCTCGCCGGTTCGAAGGCACGAGCCATAAAATAACACGCCTTGGACACTGTCACCGTATAGGCCTGCGATGTCCGCCGCGGCAGTAACCACCGCCGCGGGCACGTCCCGGTTCCATTCGTTCAGAACGAAGTCCTGAAGACGACCGTCGCCCGATTTTTTGGATTTTTTGGATTTCTTCTGTGTCATCCAAGTCGACTATTTCTTCAAACTGATAAAAGTGAGCGAGCGATTGCCTTTCAGCGTCACCGGCTTACCGGGAATGGGCTGGTATATCTCCCCGTCCAGCGTCACTGGATCAGTGCCCTCAATCCGCACTTCATCGCTTTTGCGCACATGCAGCCCATCAATCGATGCGTTGCCGAAGCGCTTGGTCACGAGCCCGACAAACGCCCGCACCAAGGTGCCGGGACCCGCCTCAAATGCCGAAAAACGCAACCCGCCCTTGCCTTCGCGGCCATAGGGTTTGGCACCAAACAATAGCCTGTCAAGCGTTGTGCTCATAACGATGGAATAGCGGCCGCTCATGCGCGCGCTGCCGGGCACGGTGATCGACATGGGGTCTGAAATCATCAACCCCTTGGAGCGCGACAGCCCGAGCGCAGAGGTAACCAGCTTGTAGGCCGACCAGATATGCGCAATGGAATTGGGCAGACCTTTGGCATAGGCGTTTTCCCGGCACCAGAAAATGCCGCGTACAATGCCAGCGGTGCCAAAAAAGGTCCCCACTTTTGGCTCGGCCCCATCGCCCAGGTCCATTTCAATCAAATTACGGCTGATCAGTAAATCAGGAATTGCGCCAGCCTGCGCCAGTTTCAGTAGTTTTTTCAATACTTTAGCCGGACTGCCTTTGAAGCCCAAATCGGCGGCAGTCATGTTGGTCTTGCCGCCGGGCAGAAAGGCGATTGGCGGTATCACGCTAAAAGGATTTTGATAAAGAAGCGACGCCAGTGCCGCGCCGATGGTGCCGTCACCGCCATTGATAATCAGCATGGCCGGGTTCGCGCGGGAAAACAGTTCCATTGCGTCACCAAGCGAAGCAATGCCGTCCAGTTCATAATGCACGACATTTGCGCTGGCTTTCACAATTGCGCGAATTTCATCCATATTTTTTGCATTGGTCGTGCTCAATGGGTTTGAAATCATCACCACAAGCGGCACGGTTGCCCCGCTGTTGATTTTATGTGTTTGAACCTGCATGTAAACGGTATCTCTGTTCCGGTGGCAGCAACCAACGCTGCGCCAATGTCTGTTAATCCAGTAATGCCAACAAAACAAAAGGGACCGTTTGGTCCCATCTGGTTGGCTATTTGATGGCATGCATACGCGCATTCCAGTTTTTTTTCAATCTCAGCGTCGTTTTAGCTTACGGCGCTTTTTCTTTTTTTTGTCATCACCGCCAAAAATATAAGTAAGCTCAATTACATGTTTGCTAACCCCTGCTTCAGCAACGAACAGCACATCTTCACCGTCCGGCGGTGCCAGTGAAAGTTTCGGGTTATTGGAAAAACCAAAACCTTCGCTGAAAAAGTCGGCTTTACCGTTGGCATTCTTGTCGTGCATCACAACAAGGGCATAGGTGCCGGGTGCGGGAAGCAATAGGCAAATAACCGGCCCGTCCAGGGTCTCGACAGGTACATCAACCCTTACAAGCTTTTTACCCTTTGCGAGAAAATCATCCGGATTCGAGCTATATATCTGGGCCCGCATCTGGCCTTCAGTGGTTTGTAGATTATCGACAGTTACTTCAAGCGCTGCCTGTCCTGCTTCCACCTTGCAAGGGCTATCTGCATCAGCCGCCTGCATCAATAATCTAGTCGGCGCTTCATCAGCCCACGAGCTGGTTGCCGCAGAAAATAGCACCAAAACCGCAGCGGTCGGCACAAGCAACCGCGTTGTAAAATGTGGTTTTTCGGAAAATTTCCGCATGTTCTTGACCATTTCCATCTCCGGCTCAAACTTTACAATCCATCGATACAGCAGAAATAAGTGCGAGATGGTGTCAGAATTATGGCTCAATTTATTACAATATGGCGAAATATTTTCTTTTTCTGCCATGATTTAGCTATGGAAGATAGAGAAATGTCCCTTGAAACATTCCTTCAACCAGTGTAGCGCCATTCTATGTCCAATCGTTCTCTTTTTACCAGCATCGACCGCTATGTTGTGCGGCAGGTTCTGACGCCTATGTTCATTACACTGGGTGTCGCTGCCTTGCTGCTGATTTTGGAGCGCATGCTGAAGCTGTTTGACTTTGTGGTCAATCAGGGCGGGCCGGTTGAAGTGGTGTTCCGCATGCTGGCGAACCTGACACCGCACTATATGGGCCTGGCACTGCCTGTTGGCCTTTTGCTCGGTGTGTTGGTGGCATTCCGCAAAATTTCACTGTCCAGCGAATATGACGCCATCACTTCGTCTGGCACCAGCCTGCCGCAACTGGTGCGCCCCCTACTGTTTCTGGCTGCCGTTCTGGCGATTGTAAACACTGTGCTGGTGGGCTGGGTACAGCCCTACAGTCAATATGCATACCGCGGGCTGGTGTTTGACCTGCGCAGCGGTGCGCTAGGCGCCAGTATCCGGGTCGGCGAATTTGTCGAAATTGGGGACGATATCACGCTGATGATCGAAGAGTCGCGCAACCAAGGTGCTGAACTTGCTGGCATTTTCCTGGAGCGCCGCAACGCCCTCAACAGCATTACTGTAACCGCAGAGCGCGGCGGGTTTTTCGCCACCAACGATGATCAAACAATTCTTCTGCGGCTGTTTAACGGCGTATTGATTGACCTTAACGAAAGCCAGAATAAACCGCGCGTATTGAATTTTGAACGGCAGGATTTGACCATAAAGCTGCCCCAGCGCGAAGTATTCCGCGACCGCGGGGGCCAGGAGCTGGAACTGACCCTGCCCGAGTTGTTCACTGAGATGGACAATCCGCTCAATTCAACAGACGAGCGCGCGGCTTTTCGGGGCAATTTCCATTGGCGGCTGATGCATACACTATCTTTTTTTATACTGCCATTTCTGGCCATACCGATGGGGATCACCAACAAACGAACCGGACGCGGGACAGGCATTGTGATCGGACTTGCCATGCTGATTGTCTATAATGAGCTTATGGAAGCCATGGAAACAGCCATCAAAGCTGGCTCGTCGCCTTATTTTACTATTTGGGCGCTGTTTTCCGTATTTGCCTTTATTAGTTTTTTGTTTTTCCGCGTTGCGGCCTTTAAAGCGGGCGGTGAACCGCTGGCATACATCGACGCCGCTGTATCGACCGTGGCCGGCCCGATCAAGCGACTTGGCAAACGAATAATGGGCTTTGGGGATCATTCCGGGGGAGAGCAACCATGATGATCCGGTCTCTAAGACGCTTGCTGGTACCGTCGCGCACGCTGGCGCGCTACATGGTGAAAATGCATTTAAGCAGGTTCTTTGGCATTCTCATCGGACTAACAGTTGTTCTTCAGATGCTCGATCTGCTCGCGACAGCAGACAATATCATGGCCGCTGAAGGTGCCACGTGGGTGTCTATCGTCTCGTATGTCAGCATGCGCGCGCCGCAGCTGATCAGCCAGTTTGCGCCCTTCGCAGCGCTTCTGGCCACTTTGCTGACGCTGGCAACCCTGAACCAAAGCAGCGAAGTCACCATAATGAAGGCAAGTGGCCTTTCGGCCCACCGGATTTTGCTACCCTTGGGCATTGCCTCCCTGCTGATTGGTTTCGCACATTTTGTTTTCAATGAAACCATCGTAACCGATGCCAACCGTGACCTGCAATATTGGGAAGAAAATGATTATGCGGTTGACCTGCCGGCAAACGCCAATCTGGCCGGGCGAACCTGGGTGCGCGAAGGCAACAGTATTGTATTGGTGGAATCCGTCAGCACAGTCAGGAACCGGGTTATTCTGGACCGGGTTTCCATTTTCGAACGCGACGAGCTAGGCCGTGTAGAAGCCATGGTGAAAGCTGATTTTGCCTGGTTTCAGAACAACGAATGGACACTGCATGAGGTCAGGCGGTTTGACGCAAACTCCCACCTGTTGTCGGTTACACCATCGGTACTATGGTCAATACCAACTCGTCCCGAACGGTTTTTGGCGTTAAACGTAAAGGCTGATCAGGTCTCTTTCATTGAACTTTGGCAATCCATGCAACGGTTGGAAGCCGAGGGTTTGTCAACGGGCAGGCTTATGGCCAGTTTCTTGCAAAAAATTGCTGCGCCAGCCTCAACCCTATTGATGCCTTTGCTGGCTGCGGTTGCGGCCTTTGGTGTCTCGCGCGGCGGCGGCTTGGTCATCCGCTTGGTATTCGGTATGGCATTGGGCTTTAGCTTTTTCGTCGCCGACAATTTCATGCTGGCCATGGGCGAATTCGGCGTCGCACCGCCGTTTCTTGCAGCCTGGGCACCGTTCTTCTTGTTTTTGCTGGTTGGCTATACCGTCATTTTCTACACCGAGGAAGGCAAACCCCAGCTGCGTACAATTGATCGGCTGCGAAAAAAACCCAAACCACAGGCGCCAATTCCCGCCTCGGCTGCAGAGCCTAAATGACCCGAACACCGTCTGATCCCGCCCCGCCCTCAAGCGAAGAGACCGCGGATGACCTGCGCCAGGTTGCCGGTGGGGCCAGTTTGGCATTCGTTGGGCGGTTAGGCGCGCTTATCGAAGCCCTGTCTGTTGTGGTATTCACCTGGGCCTACGGTGCCGAAACTTTTGGCCTGTTTGCGGTTTTATGGAGCTATGTAAAAGTTTCCACCGCCCTGTCGGACGCCGCCATGACGACGACACTGCAGCGCTTTGTGCCGCGTGTGACCAAACAAGACGAGGCCGCCGTTGCTGGTTTTGCCCTGAAACTCAGTTTCCTGCTCGCCTGCGGTTTTGCGGCACTGGGTACTTATTATGCGCCCCAACTTTCCCAGTTCATCAATGTGGGTGCAGACGACCAGGCCCACCTGACCAATGTGATCAGAATTTATGTTTGGGTCCTACCCTTCTGGACCATAGTTGAAGTGGGCACAGCCGCTATAAGGGCACGGCGCAAATTTGGCCCGGAAATTCGGGTGCGTATATTTTACGAACAAGGCCTGAGACTGATAGCTGCGGTTGCATTTTTCTACGCTGGATTAAATACATATGGCCTTTTTCTCGCCCACTTGTTGAGCGTTGTTTTAGCAGCAGTTTTGGCCATGCGGCTGGTGGCCAAACACTATGATTTAGCCAACGTGTTACGCGCCGGGTTTAGCGGAGAAATTGCCAGGGACATGGCAAAATACGGCTTTACAGTCATGCCGTCCAATTTGATCAAAAAACTGTTCAGCGAATTTCCTGTAATGATGCTGAATTTCATGTTGCCTGGTGCGGCGGGTGCGGCGGCTGGCGGCTATTATGCTATTGCGCGAAAACTCGCCAGCGCGTTGCAGGTTGTGCGGCTTGCCTTCGAGTATGTCATGGCACCGCTGGCAGCCGAGAAAGACGGTAAGGGCGACAAACACCGCCTCCAGCACATGTATTCTTTCGCCACACGAATGTCGCTGTGCCTGGCTCTGCCCTTTGGCGCAGCACTTTATTTGGCAAGGACTGACATTCTAAGTGCGCTGGAACCCGGCTTTCAAGCGGCGGCGGCGGCGATTGCCATTTTGGTGGCAGGTCGGGTTCTGGAGGCGGCCAGCGGACCGTCACAGTCAATTGTTGAAATGTTAGGCCATCGGCTGCTGCCCCCGGTTAACGGTTTGATTGGCCTTTTGGTTTTTGTTTACCTTGGTTGGACGCTTATTCCCCAGCACGGTGTAACGGGTGCGGCAATTGCCGCCGCGACTGGCCTGAATATCACTGCGTATCTGGCGTTTGGACAGACAGCGATAACCTTCAAACTATGGCCCTACACCAGCGAAACCTTGAAACCGGCATCTGTTTCCCTTATCTCTGCTGCGGCTTTGGTTTCCTTCGCCGAATTTGGTCCACGATTGCCCGCGCCCGCAGGTCTTACAACTGCCATAATTGGGCTTATTGTGGCACTGCTGGTTTTGGTGCGCTATGGTTTAAAACCAAATGATGTCGCTGCCCTGGGTAAACCGGGTCGCTGGCTTGGTCGCAGCGCTAAATAATACAGTGATTACAATATATTAATGCACAATACTAAGCACCTATCGACAAAACGGAACTAAAGTAATGCAAGCAGTTGTTGGCGAAAAGCTGGAAACGAACCACGGCGAAAAACAAGCAATTTCCGGTGCGCATCCGGAAGCGGCTGATTTTCCACTGAAGGAAGCCCGTCGGCTTGTTCGCGACCTTTGGAAACCCAATGCAAGAATTTACTGGATCGATTTCAGTGTTAGCACGCTTATCGGATGGAGTTCTGTTGCTGTCGCCGTTTTTGCGCCGATTGCATCAGTGATGCAAATTGCAGCGCTGGTGATCGCAATGTTGGCATTATACCGTTCTGTCATTTTCATCCATGAACTGGCCCATTTCCGTAAAGGCACCTTCACCGGATTTCGCCGGTTCTGGAATGCCACATGCGGCATGCCGCTGATGGTACCCGCTTATACATACGCTGATGTGCATATTGATCATCATAAACCGCAGCATTACGGCACTACCGAGGACGGCGAGTATCTGCCCTTTGCCGTTGCTGAACCCTGGAAAATTATCGCCTTTGTCGCGCAGGCTTTCATTGTGCCACTGCTTCTGGCCGCGCGCTATGCTGTTTTGATGCCGCTAACGCTCATAAGCGCTAAATTTCGCACTTATATCTGGCAGCGCGCCAGCAGCCTTGTGATTGATTTTGCCTATATCCGGCCCAAACCGAAAAAAGATCAGGAAAGTGGCTGGTTGATTGAAGACATTCTAACCGGCTTATACGCCTACGCGGCCTTCGCCCTGTTTTACATCGGTATCCTGCCGCTGAAATTTTTCGCGGTCTGGTATGTGGTAACATTCTCCATCTTTGTGCTCAATGGCCTGCGCACGTTAGCAGCCCACGCCTACCGCAACGGTGGCCGCGAGCGCATGAACCGCCAGCAGGAATTCCTCGACAGTGTCGATATCCCCGGCAACCGTTACATTTCGAGCCTGTGGGCACCGGTTGGCCTGCGCTTTCACGCCACCCACCATCTGTTTCCCGGCATGCCCTATCATGCGCTTGAAACCGCCTATTTCAGGCTGAAGGACGAACTGCCGGACAACCGCTTGTTTCTGGCCGCATCACGCAAGAACCTGCTGTCAGCGGTGGCGCAGCTGTGGCGCGAAGCACGGGCCGCGCAAAAAGGCTAACCCACCGCGACCCCCCTTGCAAAAACACGCCAAATCGTTATCCAAGACAGTTAACCGGGCAACGACAGGGATATTTTCGTGACTTCATCTGCCAGCATCCATATCCGCGAGATCACCGACAACAAGGGCCTGACGGACTTTGTCAATGTCACCCGCACTGTTTACGCCGATGACCCAAACTGGGTTCAGCCCCTGATGATGGAACGCATGGACGCCCTGCGCGCCGATAAAAACCCCTATTTTGACCATGCTGATGTCGCCATGTGGGTCGCTGAACGCAATGGGCAGTTCGTTGGTCGCATCAGCGCGCAAATTGACCATCTGGCACAGGAAAAATGGGGGCCGAATTTGGGCCACTTCGGTTTTTTTGAAGCGCTGGACCAGGAAACTGCTGGCGCTCTCCTCGAAACCGCAGAGGAATGGCTCAAAGCCCGCGGCATGACCCGTATGCAAGGCCCCTGGTCGCTCTCGTCTGCGGAGGAAGTGGGCACGCTGGTTGATGGCTTCGACACCCCGCCCTGTGTGATGATGCCCCACGGTCGCCCCGCCTATGATGGCTGGCTGAAGGCAGGCGGCATGGAAAAAGCCCGCGACATGTATGCCTATTCGTTGGACCTCACCATCCCCATGCCCGAGCGCGCCATGCGTATCGTTAAAATGGCGCAGAAGAACAAGCGCGTCACCATGCGCCCCATCGATATGAAACGCTTCGACGAGGAAGTCGCGGTTGTTCTGGACATTTACAACGAAGCCTGGAGCGATAACTGGGGCTATGTCCCTTTCACCGACGCCGAGGTTGCCCACGGGGCAAAAAGCCTGAAACCGGTGGTAAAGCCCTACCGCACCTATATCTGCGAGTATGACGGCGAACCTGTGGCCTTCATGCTGACCATCCCGGATGTGAACCATAAAATCAGCGATTTAGATGGTAACCTGTTCCCGTTCGGCATTTTTAAGCTGGCCTACCGCATGTTAAACGGCAAGGAGAACCGATGCCGGGTGCCGTTGATGGGAGTGCGCAAAAAGTTCCAGCGCGGGCCTCTGGGGGCCGCTATGTCCATGTGGATGATCGATGTCAGCCGCCAGCATGTGGAAAAACGCGGCGCTTACTGGGGCGAGCTGGGCTGGATCCTCGAGGACAATGACGGCATGCGCTCCATCCTCGAGGAAATTGG
>JAJFIT010000230.1 GCA_021774775.1 Alphaproteobacteria bacterium
AAGCTGTTTTGGCGCAACCGCGAAAGCATTTCAGAAGCCCAGAAACTGGAAGGCGGCAGCATTAAGCACGATGTCTCGGTTCCGTTGGGGCAGATCGCAGCCTTCATTCAAAGCGCGACACGAGCGTTGCACTCATCATTCCCCGGCGTGCGTGTAACCCCGTTCGGCCATTTGGGCGACGGCAACTTGCATTTTAATGTTATGCAGCCAAAAGACGCTGACAAGGTCGCTTTCCTCAATCAGTGGGAGGCGATGAACAAGCTGGTTCATGACGAAGTCATTACCCACGGTGGCTCAATTTCGGCGGAACACGGCATTGGCGTGCTTAAAAAAGCAGAACTGTTACGTACAAAACCAGCTGCAGAAATTGCTGCAATGAAAGCGATAAAAAAAGCTTTCGACCCCAACCGTATTATGAACCCGCGTTGTCTGTTTGATTGAGCATTGAAGGCGGATCGTTCTATTTTTTTGGTTGGCCAAGTCCGCGTTTCTGGGCGTAGAATGCCTTGATTTCTTCCATATCCATGTTTCTGTCGCCTGTGGGATAAAAGACATTGCCGAAACCAATCTCCCGCTTGTCCGCGTCCAGATAGGCCATAACAATGGGTACATTTGCAGCATACGCAATTCGGTAAAACCCGGATTTCCATTTTGTTACGTTGGAGCGTGTTCCTTCCGGCGCGATGCCGAGGATAAGCTTCCTTTCAGTGGAGAAAAGCTCAACCGCCACATCAACCAGCGCGGCGGCGTCACGAGTGTCGCGCATGACTGGAATCCCGCCGAGCCAATAGAATAACTTCCCGGAAAAGCCTTGAAACAAAGTATGTTTGCCCAAAAATCTAACCCGTATGCCCCAATAACCAACCAACGCCATAAAAATGGGGAAGTCCCAGTTGCTGGTGTGGGGCGCTGCAATCGCAACAAATTTGTCAATATCAGGCGGTGGACCTACAACGCGCCAACCGATCATCCTTAGATAGGCCCGACCGAGAAAATTCAGCAACGGCCTAAAAATCAAACTGTCATAAATCAGAGCGCGCATTCTAATCCCCAAAACCGATCAACAGGAACGCTGATCGGCAGGAAGTAGTTAGAAAGTAAAAGTGGCGGACAAGCAATGCTTGTCCGCCACTTTATCTCCTAATTCCTGTTCAGGCGAAACAGGAACGCGGCTCTTAGCTCCAGTTCAAAAAGTCTCAGGCAAAAACAATCTTGAACGCTTTATATATAGCAATCAGGATGCCAGTAAATATTTATAATTATTTCAATGCGTTATGTGTTTGATTAAATATCTGCCCCAAAATGATACAAGAAATATGTCTATTAATGAGACAGATCTTAAATTGATACAGGATATAGGACAACGCGCTGGTAGAACCGGCAATTAGAATGCCAGCCTCTCGTATGAGATCAGCAGCACGCCAATTACAGCCTTGGAAAAACCAATGCCGTCCAACAGCCGCGCTACGATTTTTTTATCCCGCCTGGATACCAGTTGTTCTATCCTGACATAAGGTTGGTTTCTAATCACCGCCAGTGACGAGGTAAACAGCCTCAGATTGTTATTTTGCAAATAGGTTAGAAGCACATCCGAGCCCAGATTTTGACGTGCATGTAGCTGAGATAGATAATTTTCGATCTCAGCCTGCGGCGACATTTCCAGCGTCCTTGAAAATACTTTTCTGTTCACCAACGACACCAGATAGGAAGAATAGTCTCTGGAAATCCCAAATTTACTGATCAACAGTTCGCCGTATTGGTTGGAAATCTTGAAAACAAGCTTTTCGACAACTTCAACTGGCAAATCGCTGCGGGATGCCAATTTTTCCATCAGACCAACGTCTTGTGGAAACCTGTCGATCACACGCTTAAAGCTTCGCTCTGCCATATCAGCCGTATCGTTGCCGGACAACTGATCAACGGAACTGTGGCACCCAACATCTGCGATAACAAAGCTGACCGCCTCTGATATGCCGTTGCGGCTGGCCACAGCCTCCTGGTGCCCATCACCGCAGCTTCGAACAATTTCCTCCAGCAAGACATCATCCATCGCCTCGGATGCAACCAAAAACGGATTGGAGACCTGCTCGATGTCTTTAGCAACGATTGACAGAAGATCAGGTGGCAAAAAAATACAGGACTTCAGCTCTGAGGATAGCGCCTCGCGCACAGTCACTGCCACATCTTCGGCCAGAATTTTCGCCAGATCAAGCGCCGCTTTTTGTTCTGTTTCATCGTCGGAAGATGCTAGAATATGACCAACCTTGCGCGCAATACCTTCCCGCGCTTCCAGTTCGAGATTGGATAAATCTTCGACATCCGTCATAGGTTACTCTTTTACTCAGATTGCCGTGGCAGCCGAATTGGGTGCCTAATTTACTGCTTAATTCAATCGTCTAAGCCATTTCTAGTGCATAATCTTTAACAAATTATTGTACGGCTACAACAATCTGATAATCACAACACACCTGCGTCATCGCCGAGGAGCTGCCTTTTGCCATCAAATACGAGACAAACTGCTGTACTTTGGAAAGGCGACGTACCTTTTTCAGCGGCGTTTGATGATCCCTACTATTCGCTAGACGATGGCAAGGCGGAAAGCATTTTCGTGTTCCTTGAAGGTGCGGAAGTATTGAACAACACTGACAACAGCGATCATTTCGTGATCGGCGAAACTGGCTTTGGTACGGGGCTGAATTTTTTAACCACTTGGCAGGCCTGGCGAAACCGCAACCCAGGTTCCCGCTTGACCTTTATTTCTGCAGAAGCATTTCCCATAACTGCCACCGACATGGCAAAAGCCCACAGCGCCTTCCCCGACCTCGCAGAATTGGCCGCGCAATTACGGACAGCTTGGCCACCGGCGGCCAGCGGGTTTCATACCTGCAAATTCGACGACGGCGAGGTTTCGTTGCTGCTTCTGTTCGGGGATGCCACCGAAATGTTCTCGCAGCTAGAGGCAAAAATTGACGCCTGGTATCTTGACGGTTTCGCGCCGGCAAAAAACCCAGACATGTGGACCGACAAATTTTTCAAGCGGATGTCACAACTGTCCAGGCCCAAGGCGACGGTGGCCACATTTACTGCGGCGGGATTTGTACGGCGAGGATTGGAGGCACAAGGTTTTCAAATGGAGAAATCCAGCGGTTTTGGCCACAAACGGGAACGGCTGGTCGGGTCGTTTCGACCAACCCGGCAACCGCCGAACCTGCAGGCCAAAAAGCCCGTCACCTGGTCTTCCACACCTGCAGCGGACACAGATCATATAGCCGTCGTCGGCGACGGCATTGCCGGTGCCAGCGTCGCATACAGCTTGGCACAGCGTGGCCTAAAGCCCATATTGGTCGCCCCGGAAAACAACCATGATCATACCGGCACCTTACCTGCAGCCATATTGGCCCCCCAGTTGCTGTTGGCAGACCCGGTTGAAAAGGCATTTTTCCATGCTGCCTTCTTCCACGCGGTATCCCACCCGGCATACAAAGACGCCTTCGCCAGTGAACGCGGAACCAAATACTTGCCAACGTCGGCGCAGGAGCAACAAAAATTCAAAGACATTCTGGCGCGGTTCAAATGGGGCGCTGAATGGATGACCAGCGACAGTGAGGGTTTGATTTTACCAAAAGGCGGAACAGTTTCGCCTGCCGTAATACTTGAGGCCTTCATGCGCGGCATAGGCCGCATCAACCGCAGTGTCGCACGGCTTGAAAAAAACCAGCAGGGCTGGAATTTGCTCGATGATATCGGCGATACCGTCCTTAGCGCACCGACCGTGGTGTTGGCCGCCGGCGTCCATACCATGGGCATATTGGAAGCCTCTGACCTCATTGGTGCGTCCGCAACAACAAATCACCCATCGATACGCCCCAGGGGTGGCCAGCTGGAATATGTATCTGCGCAAGCAATCAGCGGCATTGACAACCAGACGATAACTTTCGGCGGTTATATTTCAGCTGCGACCGGCACCGACGGCAGGGGGGAAATACGAACAATCGGGTCCACTCATGAGAAACTAACGACGGTTCCACCAACGCCACCCCAGCCCACTCTTGAGGCGCGGGAAGCGATTTTGGCCCAGTGCCATAGCATAACGGGCGCCGTTATTGACCCTAATGCTGCGATAAAGTCATGGACAGGCATACGGGCAACCGCACCCGATCACATGCCCTATGCGGGCCCTATCCCTAACTGGACCGACCTTAGCGGCGCGTGTGCCTGTTTGGCAATCGACCGCAAGCTGCCGCTACCGCGCGCACCCGAAATGGAAAATGGTTTATATTGCCTGACGGCTTTGGGCTCTAAGGGATTTCAGTATGGACCGCTACTGGGGGAGTATTTGGCTGCCATGATATGCGGTGACCCCAGCCCGCTGCCGCGCAATCTGCATGCGAAATTGCACCCGGCCCGAGGCTATGTTAGCGACATTATTCGCGGAAAATCACATCAAATTACAACAAAACCATAACAAATCTGTAGAAAAAGAGCTGCGCTTGGGGAGAAGCGCAGCTCGATGTAGTGACAGGCTTAAGGGGGTCTCTAAAAAAAGAGCCCTATTCTACTGGTTTGCGCCAGCAAGCAAGCTTGGGTTTGGCTTCTGCACGCTGGCAAGTGCCTCCTGAGCGATGAGGCTATTGGGTTTCAGCTTCACGGCTCTCTCATAATCAGCGCGAGCTTCATCAAGTTTACCCAATGCGGTACGCACATTGCCGCGGTTCACATAGGCACGCCAGTAGCGGCGGTCTTCTGCAATCGCTTGCGAGCAAACCTTCTCGGCATTTTCCAGATTTTCAATGGCATATTCGACAGCGCAATAGTTGTTGAGCGCTGGAATTAGGCGTTTTGCGCCCAAGTTGCTCTTAACAGCACGCCTGAAATATTTTGACGCAACTTCCAGTTCTCCAGCCATCATGGCGCTTGTTGCGCGTTTCAAATTCGTATTTTCATGACCGTATATTACCTGGGCTTGGCCAGCGGTTGAAACAGCGAGCATCACACCCGCAACAACAGCAACTTTCTTGGCAAAATGTAACATCATTCAGCTCCTCGCTTGGAATGGAAAGTCACTATGGCTTTCCTTAAATCAGCGTCGCCCGTTATTGGTTTTGGCGGCGATAAACTGGATATGGTCCTTCAATTTCATATGGTAATTGTCAATAAATGCATCTATATTATACAAATATGAATACATAGCGTTGTAGGGAGCCGACATGTTCAATTGGGACGACTTGAAATATTTTCTGGCAATGGCCGACGAAGGCAGCCTTTCTGCTGCGGCCAGAAAACTGCATGTCAGCCAACCCACGTTGTCCCGGCGACTAACCGCCCTGGAAGAACAAATTGGCTCAGACCTGTTCGCCCGCACCAGAACCGGGCTTGAGATGACCGCTATCGGTGAACAGTTGATAGACCATGCCCGTCACATGCGCGACGATGTTTATTCTATCGAACGGATGATCACCGGCCACGATAGCAGCCTGCAGGGTAATGTTGTCATTTCCTGCATCGGCATACTCGGTGCCGATTGGCTGGTCCGCCATACCCGCCCCTTCCGTGAACAATTCCCCGGAATAACTGTTGAGCTCAAAATCGAAAATACAACATCTGACTTGCTTAGGCGTGAAGCAGACATCGCAATCCGGATGTTCCGACCCGATCAAAATGATCTGATTGCGAAACGCTCCGGCACCATGAAATACGGGTATTACGCCAGCAAAGACTATATTGAAAAACGCGGGATGCCCGAAAGTACCAAAGATATTGCCGGTCATGAGTTTATCCTGCCCCATGATGAAATTCTGGCTCACACCAATAAATTCAACCAGCGGCCATTTCACCCACGAGGGAATATTTCTTTCCGGTCCAATAACCTGATCTCGCTGGCATCAGCCGTGCGCGAAGGCTTCGGCATTGGTGCCTACAGCTGCATAATGGCAGACAAAGACCCCAATCTGGTGCGATTGTTCGATGATCTGGTGGTGTTTAGCTCCGATATTTGGCTGGTGAGCCACGCGGAACTTAAAAGAAGCGCCCGCATTCGCGCCATGTTTGATTTCCTGAGCGACTTGTTTACCGAACACGCCGCCGCTTTTGAGGGCATACCCGCAGCAAGGTAATTTGCGCTGGCTGAATTAGGTCGCGGGTAACAGCGCCGCCTATAGCACCAACACCGCTTCCACGTCGTTGCCGCAGCCAAAATATGTCAGGCGGGTAAAACAGCTGTTTGCCATTACGATACCGCGTCCATGTTTTTTTTCGTGGCCGGATTTATCTAGCAAATAGGACTTGTAATCAAAGCCGGGGCCCGGATCTTTCACCCGGAACGCCACTTCCTGCTCGCCGCGAACCACCTCAACAGACGCATATCTGTGTCGATAATTTGCAGAATTGGTTCGGCGCGTGACTTCATCACCCAATTGGCCGTTTTCTATCAACTGGCCCTTTTCATCATGGCCAATTTCAAGACAGCCGTGCTCGATGGCATTCAGAAATAGCTCAGACAGGCCAATCGCTAGCGGCATTGGGTCAGTGCTAGCCTGCGAAAACACGGTCGCAAGCTCCTGTGCTTCTTTTCGAGAGGCAAAACGGTAAACACCGTCCACCAATGGTTTCTGGGCCAGGTCACTTTGCCCAAGCGCATGACGCAGCGCACAGACCCGGATAAAGTCATCAGCTTCCTGTGCCAGAAAACGTCGCAGTTTCTCAATGCCCTTGCTGGCATCGAAATAGCGCACGCTCTCCAACGACAAAATGGGATCGTCCTCGTCGGGCTCGCCGTCTAGAGCCACAACAACAGAACCATTGGCGTCTCGAAATGCCTGGTCGATGAATGCAATCTTGTCTCGTGCAAATTCAAAACCCGCCGTGCCGTCTACAAGAACCACGGCAATGGTGTCGTCAGTTGCGGCATCATCCGACTTGTGTACAATCGGGCCCGGCCGCTTAACGGCGAGACCGGCAGCAGCCAAATCATCATACTCTGCTTCGAACGGGCTATCCCTGTTTGATATGACAAAAACAGCAGGTCCGCCCTTTGCGGTTTCGGCCGACTGCACCACTTTTGAAGGTTTCTTGGGTCCGTTATTGCCATCCCCGCCCGCGACTATATGCCGGTGAATGGCAACCGCCGTCAGGTCATCGTCCAATTGCTCGTTTTGGGTCCTGAAAAACTGATCCAACAGCCTGGAAATGACTGTACCGCGATCCCCGCAGCCAGCAGACGTTTCAATCCACTTAATCAAACCCTCTTCGCCGAGAATGGAGCCGTCAGGTTGTTCGGCTTCGATCAGCACATCCGAGTAGCAAAACAGGCTTTCGCCCGGGTCGAGACGGTCAAATAAATTTTCATAAGTCGCTGATTTAAGGATAGCGACCGGCAGACCAGAGCTATCCAGCGTCCGTGTGCTACTATCGCCGAAAATTATCGGCTTTGGAGCCCCGGCACCAGCGTATGTCAGATCGTGGGTCCGGCAATCAAGAACCCCATAAAACATGGTAGCGAATTTCCCCAGCTGAAACGTACCTACAAGCGCGCTGTTCAGGCTGGTCAAAAACGCCGCCGGATCATGTTTTTTGTCTTCAAAACGCGCCATTGTTGCGTGCAGGCTAAAAGTATTGAGGGCGGCACCCACACCGTGCCCAGTCACATCCAGAACGTAAATACCGATCTTGTCATCCGACAGTGCCCAAGTACCCCAAAGGTCACCACCCAGCTCAGAAGATGCTTTATAGAAGGCCTCAATTGATCCGCCGCCAACCATTTCCACGGCATCAACAATTTCCGTTTCAGGTAGCAGCGAATGCTGCATCTCGCGGGCCATATGAAGTTCGCTTTGCATACGGTCCTGGAAGTCGCTTAAACTTCTAATAAGAAAACGGTTTTCGAGATGCATACACACCCGTGCCAGCAACTCGGGGTGGTTGATCGGCTTGGAGACAAAATCTGTTGCCCCCACTGCAAATACCTCAACCCGCTCCTCTGCCGTTTCAGAGGCTGACTGAACCAAAATTGGCAAGTTCGCAGTTGCCGGTTCGGCGCGCAATTGTCGGCACACATCATAGCCAGACAAGCGCGGCATATTAATATCAAGGATAACCAGGTCCGGCATGAAACTGGCGATCTGCTTTAGGGCATCGTCACCGTCTTCCGCATAACTGACATTGGCAAAGCCACCGCGATGAAGGCACATGCCGATCATTTTCCTCATCAACGACATGTCATCAACAACGAGAATATGGGCGCTACTAACGCCCTCAGGCAAAGCAGCGTTACGGCCAGGAACCGGCATTTTGTCATTCGCAGGTGTTTTTGTCACAGGATTCCAGCGGCGCAGCGGTTACATTAACCAGCCAATAATTCAGAAAGTTTGGTAAGCTTCAGCATGCTGGCAACATGGCCCTGCGCTCCGGTTACGTTCAATTTCCAACCAGCAGTGTCCGCCTGTTCCTTCGCAATCAAAAACATACCAAGGCCCGCAGAATCAACCATACCCACTTCGGTCAGGTCAAAAACACAGGTTGCAACAGTACTGTCTGCCAATTCTTTCAATATCTGGCGAAAGCTGACGTTTTCCGAAAAGGTAATGTCGCCTTTAAAAAAGACGGTGGTGTTGTCATCGTCGTTAACAATGCGGTATTCCATAATATTTCCCTCAAATCTGAACCGTTGTAACTAATGCTTTATCTAAACTAATATATCGTGTCCCAAGGGCATAGCCTTGTTCACCGTTAAGGTCTGTTTGACAATGACAGTAAGCACGAAATCTTAAGCTAAATTTAACGTGGCACTTTATATTATCCATCAATGCCCTCTACAATTGTGACGCATTTCCATGCGTGAGACAATCATTAGCTGTATCTATACGACTTTACTGTCAGGATGAAACTGCCTGGTAAGCCGGACGAACACAAATAGTAATATTATTACTAGCAATCCGCCGGTTAAAAACGGTGTCGTATGGTGAAAGTCATACATCAAGCCGGCTACCATCGGTCCAAACGACCTACCCAAAGCCTGCATGGATTGTACAACACCCAGAACGGCACCTTTTTCGTGATCCTCCGCTTCATGAGACGCAAGTGACATGCTGGACGCATTGAACAACGCCGTCCCCACGAAAGTGAACAAAATACTCACATATAACCAAGTCGATGACGGCAAAAGGCCCAGCATAAGCAAACCGACCGCCATCAAAATCAGGCCAATCAAAACTAATTTCCGTTCGCCCAGCCTATTGGCAAGCGGGCCAACCAGTCCGCCTTGAACGACAACCAGGATAATGCCGACAAAAATAAACACATTGCGCAGTTCCGGCGGGCCCCAACTGAATTGATCTTTTATATAGATCGGCACGACTGACTCCAGCAGAGCCAAACAGAACGTAAAGGCCAAAATAAGAAAACAAAGTTTCAGCAATGCCGGATGCCTGGCGACTTTCCTGAAGGCGTCCAACCGGCCCGCCACTGGGGGCTGTATTTTCACTTCACCGCTGTGGCCATCAAGGTTCGCGCTGGGCGTGCGGCTTTCCTTAAAGAAAAACAGCACCGCAAATGCTCCAAGCAAGCAGGCCACCGCCGAGCCGGTCGCCGGGGCAACAATAGTTGCTGTTTCAGCAGTTTTCCCGGCGATTGAGCCACCAACAGCAGTGCCGCAAACAAAGGCCATTCCAATCGATGCGCCGACCAAGCCCATGCCCTTGGTTCTGGTTTCTGCGGTTGTTAAATCTGCGACAGCAGCGACAATCACAGCCAGGGCACCGGCGCAAGCGCCCGCCCAAACCATCGTCAAAAAAAGAACAATCACATTGCTGGCAAAAAGCGACATCGAAAAATAGGCCGCGCTGGCCAAAAACATTGCACTATACAAAACTTTTTTGCGCCCAATTTGATCTGACAAACGACCCCACTGCGGGCCGCCAAAAAACTGCGCCAAACTATAGGCCGCCAAAATCGGCGTGGAATAACTGGGGCTAATACCCATGTTGCCAAGTACATATAAAATACTTGGTAACAACATGGCGAAACTGCCCATGATCACAAAAACTGAGCTAAACAATACCGGCACTACAAACCTGCCTTGTCGAGACGTATCTGAAAACTGTTGTAAACCACACGTCCTGCTTAATGACAAGCAAGCCACACCATATTGGCCAAATTAGTGTTTTTCACGTGAAAATACACGGGTATGCGATTGGGTGTCGAAAGTTTCGACGAAAAGTAAGATGTACCGCAAAATGAAAAAGCGGGCCACCAAGCCTCGTTTATTCACCTCGACGTATAGTGCGATCTAGATTTCGGACAAAATCTGCCGCCGTGCTTCATCCATGAAAGATACTAATTTTGCTTCTAGTTGCGCCTGCGAATAACCCGCGCTGCTTGCCTCAACGTCTGCAACAACTTTACGAATCACGTCGTCATCGCCTTCTTCTTCAAGGTCTGCCGTGATAACCGAACCGGCATATTGCTTAACCTCATCGCCGGACATTCCCATTTCACCGGCCAGCCATTCACCGAACAAGCGATTGCGACGCGCCCGCGCTTTAAAATTTAACGTCTCATCATGCGCGAACTTGTCTTCAAAGGCTTTTTCGCGGTTATCAAATGTGGTCATGGGGATTTATGTCCTTTCGCCCGATTCTTTTCCTGAAATGGGATTAAAATTCCAGATTTTCAAGTCGATTTAACGTTTATTCGCTCCATTTGGCTTCAATTTCAACCGTAAATAAAAATTATTACATATTCATGCTGACAAACATTGTAGCAGGCGATGACTTCGGCTATGGTCCGCGCAAAATTTGACATCATCATCTGCACCCAAAAGCCAGCTGGGGAAACACGCTCATGTCCCGTAAAAATAAACTTTATGAAGGCAAGGCCAAAGTCCTGTTCGAGGGACCAGAGCCCGGTACCATCATCCAGTATTTTAAAGACGACGCCACTGCCTTTAACGCCCAGAAAAAAGGCACCCTGTCCGGCAAGGGTGTGGTCAACAACCATATCTCTGAATATCTGTTCAAGGCACTGACCGACATCGGCGTTCCCAATCACTTCATCGAGCGGCTTTCCATGCGCGAGCAACTGGTGAAAGCGGTTGAGATCATTCCGGTTGAAATCATTGTGCGAAACATTGCCGCTGGCAGCATGTCCAAACGTCTTGGCATTGAAGAAGGCACGCCGCTACCCAATCCGCTGGTGGAATTTTGCTATAAATCTGACGAGCTTGGCGACCCGCTGATCGCTGAAGAACATATCCTTACCTTTGGCTGGGCCGAAGAGCAGGAAATCGACGAAATGATGTTCTACGCCCTGCGGGTGAATGATTTTCTGTCTGGCATGTTTGCAGGCATCGGCATCAAGCTGGTCGACTTTAAGCTGGAGTTCGGACGCTTCTATGACGGCGACGACTGCGTCACTATCCTGGCCGACGAAATCAGCCCGGACGG
>JAJFIT010000024.1 GCA_021774775.1 Alphaproteobacteria bacterium
CCCTTCAGGAACATCATACCGTTCGGTGCCCAGTGGCCGGGGAACCCAACCAAAGGCATTTGCCCTTCGTCCGACGGTGTTTTGCCGTCGCCGCCATACTCGGGCATAATCACGCGCTGGCCTTGTGAATGGTCGTAATAACTGTAGGGCCAACCCAAATCGGCCCCGTCGGCAACCTTGTGAAATTCTTCAGATGGCAGTTCAGCACTTTGCTCGTTGGTGAACATATCAGGGAAGAAGCTCGCCAACTGGTCACGGCCATGCATGGCAACATACAGACTGTCTGCGTGCGGGTTCCACGCCATCGACATGCCGTTACGGATACCCGTTGCATAGCGGTAGCCGTCTTTCATCTGGTCTTGGCCGGGCTCGGCCGCATCAAAGCGCCAGGTGCCGCCGTATTCTTCCAAAATCGGGCAAGGGCGCATGCCGGGTGAGCCCTTGGTGCGCATTTCTGTCATACAAGCATTAGACGGCGCACCCACATTCACATACATGTTGCCCGCGCCGTCAAAGGTGAAGTTTTTGGAAGCATGCTGGGTTTCCTTGTTGAAACCCTGCGCGATAACGACACCGTCACCGGTTGGCGCACCGCTTGCGGGCAACGGCCAGCGCATCACTTCGGTGTCTGTGGAAAAATACAGGTGGCCGTCATTCACACCCATGCCTGTGCCTTGCATATCAGCGGCAAAATATTGCCGCTCATCCGCAACCCCGTCACCGTCAGTGTCACGCAGGGCCACAGCGCCCATACCGTCCTGGGGCCGGAAAAGCGCCACATAAACCCAGCCATTGCCAGCGGCAACCAGGTGGCGGGAACTTCCCACATCATCAGCATATACCGTCGCCTTAAAGCCAGCTGGCAGGCTGATGCCTGTCGCAACATCAACAGCCGCGCCGTCAGCGACGCCAACTGCTGGCACCACCACTTCTTCTACTGCTGCTTCTTGCTGTGCGTCGTGGTTGGTTTCATCTGCGGCGGAACAACCCACCAAGGCCAGTGTTACCAACCCCGCGCTAAATATATTTACATTCATGTCTTTTCTCCCCACCCTATTATGCACACCTTGGCTATTATGCCCATGTTGGCACCATGCTATAGCGATAACATGTTGCATTATAAATAAAATAAAATGTGATTATGTTACATTATAGCAAAAAATCAATTAGACGAATGTGAACAACCTGCACGAAAGTGAAGACCCCTATGGCAGACCAGCCCTTCAATACGCCCAGTTTAGAAGCCTATAACCTGTTGATGCACCGCCGGTCGGTTAAAACCCGCGACATGCGTGACCCCGGCCCGGACCGCGAGGCACTCAAGAAAATTTTGGCCGCTGGCATGCGCGTGCCCGACCACGGCAAGCTGGCACCGTGGCGGTTCATTGTTCTAACCGGGCCGGAACGTGCCAAGCTCGGCAAGGCCATCACCGACGGCATGATTGCCGAGTTTGAAAGCAGCCCCAAAGTGGCCGAGAAAATGAGCGGCTATGCCACCCAGTCCCCTACACTGATAATCGCGGTATATTCCCCCAACCAAAGCCGCCCCATTCCTGAATGGGAGCAACAACTATCCACCGGGGCCGCATGCCAAAATATGATTATCGCGGCAACGGCGCTCGGCTATGCGGCGCAGTGGCTTACAGGATGGGCCAGCTACAGCAAATATGTGTCAAAAGCCCTTAAGATGACCGCCCATGAAAAAATTGCCGGTTTTATGTTTTTTGGTAGCCCCAGCCGCCAACCAACCGAGCGTCCGCGGCCCAATCCGGCTGACCACGTAACATGGGGGTGGCCCGCTGATGTTGTTGAATAAAGCCTACCGGCCAACACAAACATTTTTAGACCTCGGTGAGGGTTTTGCTGACCCGGTAAAGGCCGCTGATTTCCCCAAAACTATCCTGCGCTACCGCAACAACCGTGCGGCTGAAAGTATCGGACTGGACGGCCTGAGCGATGAAGAATGGCTACAGCATTTTGGTCGGTTTGAGCCCCTGCCCGGCTCGCTGGTTGAGCCATTGGCGCAGCGCTACCACGGTCACCAGTTCCGGCACTACAACCCTGAAATCGGCGACGGTCGCGGCTTTCTGTTTGCCCAAATGAAAGATAAGGCTGGCCGTTTGATGGACCTTGGCACCAAAGGCAGCGGCACCACCCCCTATAGCCGGTCTGGCGACGGTCGCTTAACGCTGAAAGGCGGCTTCCGCGAAGTCCTGGCCACCGAAATGCTGGAAGCGCTGGGTATCAACACCTCAAAGACATTCTCTATCATCGAGACCGGCGAAAGCCTGCACCGGGGCGATGAGCCATCGCCTACCCGTTCGGCGGTGATGGTGCGGCTGAACCACGGCCATATCCGTATTGGCACTTTCCAGCGCCACGCCTTTTATTCGGACACCGAACGCTTGTCAGCACTGGTGGATTATTGCCTGAAACATTATTATGGCATCGTACCAAAAGGCAGCGCCTCTGACCGCGCGCTTGAACTGCTGACACGGGTGTCGGCGCGCGTCGCCACGCAAGCCGCCGAGTTGATGGCCGCAGGGTTTGTCCACGGTGTGCTCAATACCGACAATATCAACATCAGCGGCGAAGTTTTTGACTTTGGCCCGTGGCGGTTCCTGCCAACTATGGACCTTGCCTTCACCGCCGCTTATTTTGATGAAAGCGGCCTCTATGCCTTTGGTCGTCAGCCCGATGCGCTGCACTGGAATATATACCAGTTAGGTGGGTCGCTATCAGACATTTGCGGCGAAAATGACCTGAAAAAGACGCTGGAAGGTTTCCCCCGGCTTTATCTGGATGCGATCCGGGTGAAACTGCTGGGACGGTTGGGTGTGAAAGCCAAAGGCGACATCGAAGATGACGCTTTGTTGACGCTGGTGAATGAATTCATGGGCAAGGAGAACTTCCCCTACGAGCGATTTTTCTTTGACTGGTACGGCGGCAGT
>JAJFIT010000231.1 GCA_021774775.1 Alphaproteobacteria bacterium
CAGTGCCGACCGGTGACCCGGCCAAGGCCAGCTTTGAGGGTTGGATAAAATACAAGAGTTTCTTCTACGAGCTGGAACAGTTTCTGGCCAAAGAAGGCGCGGTTGCCATGGTGCGCCGCTCGCCCCGGAAAGCCATGCTGACCGAAGCAACGTCTTATCAGTATAAAATCGGCAAGAACGCCAAAATACCCGGTGTTGGTATGGCTTACGAGCATTATGCTCGCGCCGTACGTTTGCTGAAATCAGGCGAGGACGTTCGCATGAGCATTGATGTAGATGCCACATTCTACACTGAAGATACCAAGAGCTACTCCACGCTCGCCGATATTCCCGGCAAAGGCCGCAGGCCTGAAATTGTAATGGCTGGCGCGCACCTTGACAGCTGGTTCGTCGGTGACGGGGCGGCTGATAACGGTGCTGGTACGGCGGTTGTTATGGAGGCCGTGCGTATTCTAAAAGCCATCGGAGTAGAGCCCAACCGTACCATCCGTGTCGGCCTTTGGGGCGGCGAGGAGCAGGGCTATTACGGTTCGCAGCAATATGTGCTTGACCATTTGGTGAACCGGCCAAAAAATCCCAGTGAAACCCTGCAATATATGGGCACATACGAGCAATATTACGGCCAGTTTCCCATGACGTTGAAGCCGGAGTTTGACCGGTTTTCTGCCTATTTTAATCTGGACAACGGGTCCGGTAAAATTCGTGGTGTTTACGGTGAGGGCAATTCAGCAATTGTGCCTATTTTTGAAGCATGGTTGAAGCCGTTCCATGACCTGGGCGCAAAAACGGTGACCCTGCAGGCAACTGTCGGCACCGACCATGAACCGTTCGACGATATTGGCCTTCCCGGATTCCAGTTTATTCAGGACCCGTTAAATTACGGCAGCCAGCTTCACCACAGCCAGATCGATACATTTGGTCATACTTATGAAAAAGACCTGAAGCAGGCTTCAGTGATTATGGCGAGCTTTCTGTATCACGCTGCCATGCGCGACGAAAAGTTGCCGCGCAAGCCACTGCCGAAAGCCAAGGCTGAAATTGAAACGGACAGCGACGACTGATCTGCAAACAGACAAAAGTGCCTCGATTTAGCGAAGTGGTAGCTTTACCGGGGCACATTGATGGCCATATTGTCCAACAGCCGAACGCCGTCTATACGAGCAACTGTCAGCACCCTTGCGCTGCGGTTAACGACTGTTATGGGTTCCAGCGTGGCTGGGTCAACAACCGCCACATAGTCTACTGTGTTAAACCCTGCAACAAGCAAGGCGTTTGTCGCCGTTTGTTCCGCTTGTTCGATGCTGCCGCCAGCGACGATTTCAGCGACCAGCCCAGCCAAAATAACATTCAACTGCCCCGCTACTTTGCGGCCGGTCTCGCTGAGATAGGCGTTGCGTGACGAGGCGGCTAATCCGTCAGCTTCCCGTATGATGGGGCCGCCCAGAATATCCACTGGAACGGCAAGGTCTCGCACAAATTGACGGATAACAGCCAGTTGCTGATAATCCTTTTCACCGAAGATGGCCGCGTCGGGCAGACACTGCAGCAACAGCTTGCTGACGACAGTGGCAACGCCGTCAAAATGGCCGGGTCTTGCTGCACCCTCGAAGCGGTCGGTAATGCCGCCAACGCTAACGGTTGTGATGTCGCCGGGTGGGTACATTTCGTGGGCGTCGGGCGCATACACCAGCGCAGTTCCAGTGTCGGCTAGTTTTTCCAGATCAGCTTCTTCCTCGCGGGGGTAGGTCTCGAAATCTTCGCCTTCGCCGAACTGGGTCGGATTGACGAAAATGGAGACGATGGGCAGGTCCACGTGCTTGGATATTTCGGATATCAGCGACAAGTGGCCGTGATGCAGCGCGCCCATGGTTGGCACCAAACCAATGGTTTTTCCCTGAGCACGGGACGACTGCACAAATTGGCGCAGCTCGGTGACAGTGCGGACAACGCGCGGGAACCCGTTCATGCTAGCGGCTTTCCTGCACTGTTGCCATCAGGCGCGCGCTATCCAGGCCGTCCAGATCGTTATAATCGATGATCGACAGGATATCGCTGACATAGGCGGTACCACGCTCGGAATAATCAACCAGCGCCGGGGCCAGTGCTGCCCCGGTTAACACCAGATTATGGGTGCGAAGTTCAGCCCTTCGATCACGCAGGCCGCCGTAACTTCTGTGCCGGTTCAGGTTGGTCATGTAACTGCGCACGCTATCGAGCAAATACTCGAAACTTTTGATCTTGTGGGTTTTTCCGTCTTCGCGGCCCAGCGGCAATATTCCTTCTTCCTGATTCCAGGTCCATTCGCCGAACAATGCATTGGCTTGCTGGGCGAATCGGCTGGTGCCCCAGCCTGATTCCATCGCCGCCTGCGCCAGCGCCAGTGACGGTGGAATGATGTCCACCTTGAACAAAAGCGTGTCAATTTGTTCGGCGGTGGCGGGTGTTGACAGTTTTGCCCGGTGGCGTTTCGCCAGCTGTTCGAGCCAAATACGTTGACGCTTGCCCGCGCTGTCGCCACCCTCAAGCCGATCTTTAATCGCCAGTAACCGGCCCCGGTCTGCAACAATCAGTTCGTTAGCCCGCAGGATAATCGGCAGCATTGCAGACACAAAAAGCTGTTTGCGTTTCTTGGCATCAACAAGCCCGGGCAGGTTGTCGGGTAATCTGGTTAAAAAGGTGCGTGGCACCGCGTCGACTTTCTGCATTTCCTTCTCTAAAAGGCGTGCCAGTCGGGGCGTCAGTTCGGCGTTGCCGGCGGGCGGATACTGGTGCGCCAGATAGTTGGGTTTGTCCTCAATGTAGGCGTCATTGCGCGATTCGCTTAACATATGGCGCGCAATACCGATCGGCACAACCGCAAGCAGCGCCAGTAGAATAAGAAAACCAGAATATTTTCGTATCTGATCACGCACGCGTCTGGTCTCTTCCCTAATTTTGGCCTGTTGCTGACCTGTTGTTGACCAATGGATGGTCGCTTTGACAGCGATCACTCTTTTAACGGTTCGTTTTGTTCATAATAACCCATGGTCATTATGGTCGTGTTTTCCTATATATCGGACTATTATAAAAATGTGCAATGACGTAAGAAAGAATGGCTCGGTGGTTGGGTGGTCATATGACCCTTTAGATGAGCCATTACACTGCAGTTAAGTGTTTGGATAAACCGGAGTTTTGTGTGCCAGACAATGATTTAAACAGACCAGAAGGGATTCCTGACCGGCCGCATCTAATTGTCTTGGGCAATGAGAAGGGCGGATCGGGAAAATCGACAACGGCAATGCATGTTGTTGTCTCGCTGCTGGCTGAAGGCTACCGGGTTGGCACCATTGATCTGGACGCCCGGCAAAAAAGCCTAACCCGCTATATTGAAAACAGGCGGCGTTATTGCGCTGAAAACAACCTGTCGATGCCGATGCCCCAGGAATTGGTGGTACCAAAATCTGGGTCGCGCACGTCGGACGAAGCCGAGGCAGACGAAAAACGCCGTTTTGAACAGGCCTACGGCACGCTGGCAGGCGCTGTGGACGTTGTAGTGATCGACTGTCCCGGAAGCGACACTTTTCTGTCGCGTCTGGCCCATACAGCTGCTGACACACTGGTAACGCCGGTCAATGACAGTTTTGTTGATTTGGACCTGCTGGCGCGCATTGACCCCAAAACCTATGCCGTGCAGGGCCCAAGTCTATATGCCGAAATGGTATGGAAGGCCCGCCAGCGCCGCGCGGTGGCGGACGGCGGCTCTATCGACTGGGTGGTGCTCCGGAACCGGGTCGGCACGTTGCACGCCAAAAACAAGGAACGGGTCGAGGCGGTTCTGTCCGAGCTTAGTAAGCGCATCGGTGTGCGCTATGTCTCCGGTCTCGGTGAACGGGTTGTCTACCGGGAAATGTTTTTGCGCGGTCTGACACTGATTGACTTGAAAAAGGAAGGCGGCGTTGACGGCAAGGGCTTTTCGCTGTCGCATGTAGCAGCCCGACAGGAGTTGCGCGCACTGGTCAATGCGCTCGATCTGCCATTTCGCCGAGCAAAGGTGGGATAACGAATGCCGTATCTTATTATAGGCTTACTTTTGGCGGTTCTACTTTTGTTTTTGCTGAGTTCGTGGGCAAATGCCACCGTCGCGACGGCCAAACGCAGCCTGATGTGGGCGATTATCGGTGTTTGCCTTTTGTTGGCGTTGTTGTTGCTGGCGACCGGTAAAGCCCTGTTGGCGGCAGTACCCGCAGGCTATGCCATGCTGCGGATGTTTGGCCCGATGGCAGCGTCTAGATTGCTGAAGAATTTCAAAATGAGAAAGCCTGGCTTTGGTGGCTCTGGCAGCTCGGCGGGACAAAGCTCCATGAGCCGCACCGAAGCGCTGGAAGTTTTAGGGCTGGAAGAGGGCGCTGGCGAAACCGAGGTTAACGAAGCTTACCGCCGTTTGATGGCGCAGGTGCATCCGGACAAAGGTGGGTCTGACTGGATGGCCGCAAAGTTGAATGACGCACGCAAAACACTTTTGGGGTAATTCATCGCCGCTTTACCCGGTGATATTTTGACACAATATTTTAGATGAGAGCAAGTAATGACAGCCCATAATTTCCACTCAACTGTTCTGCGCGAATATGACGTTCGTGGTATTGTCGATGAAACCATTAGCGTTGCTGATGCGACCGCGCTGGGACAGGCCATCGGCACCACAGTAAAGCGAAACGGTGGCAGCCGCATTTGTGTGGGTTATGACGGCAGGCTTTCATCTCCAGTACTTTCGGATGCGCTGGTTGACGGTGTTTTGAGTACTGGCATTGATGTGGATATGGTTGGTCTTGGCCCAACGCCGATGCTGTATTACTCGGTTTTTGAGCTGGACGCAGACGGCGGGGTGATGATCACCGGGTCGCACAATCCACCTAACTATAACGGCTTCAAGATTATGATTGGCAAAAAGCCCTGTTTCGGCGAGGCGATCCAGAAACTGGGCGCATTGGCAAATAATGCGGATTTTGAACGCGGCGGCGGCACGCGCACCGACATTGATATCTTTGACCGCTATCTGGACCGACTTGCGCGCGATGTGGACTTCGGCGATTTTAAAGTGGTGTGGGACCCGGCCAACGGCTCCGCTGGCGACGCAATTACCACTTTGGTGAAGCGCTTGCCGGGCGAACATATTATCATCAACGGTGACATTGATGGAACCTTCCCCAACCACCATGCCGACCCAACAGTTGAAGAAAACCTTGAGCAGTTGAAGGATACGGTTGCCGAACATGGCTATGACCTGGGCTTGTCGTTTGACGGCGACGGTGACCGTATCGGTGCGGTAGACAGTCAGGGCAGGGTCGTTTGGGGTGACCAGATGCTTGCGATCATGGCGGGTGATCTGCTGCGCGAGCTACCCGGTGCCCCCATCATTGCCGATGTTAAAGCCAGCCAGGTGTTGTTTGATCGCATTGCCGAGCTGGGCGGTGAGCCGGTGATGTGGAAAACCGGTCACTCGCTGATTAAGGAAAAAATGGTTGAGCTGGGTTCGCCGCTGGCGGGCGAGATGTCCGGCCATATTTTCTACAAACACAAGTTTTACGGCCATGATGACGCGATATATGCCGGGATCAGATTCCTGAATGCGATCACCGTGCAGGGCGGTGACCTGGACGCACTCAAGGACGGCTTGCCCATTGCGGTCAATACGCCTGAGCTGCGGTTTGAATGCGGCGAAACCCGCAAATTTGAGGTGGTTGAGGAAGTGAAAACGCGGCTTTTGAAGGCCGGTGCTACCATGTCCACCATGGACGGTGTGCGGGTGCAAACCGATGACGGTTGGTGGTTGTTGCGCGCGTCAAACACCCAGGCGGTGCTGGTGGCTCGCTGCGAAGCGGCAGACGACGCCGGATTAGCTCGTTTGAAATTGGCATTGGCCAGCGCGCTGGAAAAATCCGGTGTTGAAGCACCTAGTGATCTGTAAATAAAGCTTTTTTTAACAGGATTACTATAGCATTCACGATCAAGTGCCGGGTAAAAAAAACGCTAAAAGCGGCAAAAATTAACTTTTTCTCTTTTAGTCGGTGGCATACATATTACATTGTACCTGTAACGCGCTGTGGAGATATGATGTCCGATAAAGACAAAGATGATGATGGCGGTGGCACGGGAACCGGTATCCTCACGCGGTCAGACACGAGAACAAAAAAGCCGTCGATGTATAAAGTCTTGTTATTAAACGATGACTTCACACCGATGGAATTTGTTGTGCATGTCTTGCAGCGTTATTTCCGCATGACCATGGAGCAGGCAACGGAAGTTATGCTGCATGTGCACCAGAAGGGCGTTGGGGTTTGCGGCGTCTTCACATACGAAGTCGCCGAAACCAAGGTCAATCAGGTTATGTCGCTGGCCAAACAGCATGATCATCCGCTTCAATGCACGCTGGAGAAAGACTGAGCCGACCAATCAAGACGCTTTGCCAATATATGCTTAAATGCAACAATAAGCGGTCGGCCGCCGTATTTGTAATGAGTTGATGAAAAAAAGGATATAAATTGCCAAGTTTTTCGCCCCACCTGGAAGAAACCCTGCACCGCGCGCTCGGTGAAGCCAACAGCCGCAGCCACGAATATGCAACGCTGGAACATTTGCTGCTGTCTTTGCTGGAAGACCCGGACGCAGTTGCTGTATTGAAAGCTTGCGATGTTGATCTGATCATCCTGCGTAAACAGGTAACCGACTATCTGGACGGCGAAATGGACAGTCTTGCGGTGCAAACCGACGGGGTGGAGGCGACACCGACTGCGGGTTTCCAGCGCGTTGTTCAGCGTGCATTGCTGCATGTTCAATCGTCTGGCCGCGAAGAAATGACCGGCGCAAATCTGCTGGTGGCGCTATTTTCAGAGCGCGAGAGCCATGCGGTTTATTTCCTGCAAAGTCAGGATATGACCCGCCTTGATGCCGTTAGCTACATCTCTCACGGTATCGCCAAGGTGCCGGAACTGGGTGAAA
>JAJFIT010000232.1 GCA_021774775.1 Alphaproteobacteria bacterium
TCATTTTTCAGGATATTGAGGCCAACATCGGTTTTGGCAAAACGCCTATATTGCTTCCATAAGGACTTGCCGGTTAGCGAGCGCATGATGGTGAACACCTGTCTGGTGTCTTCAGGCTCGGCCATCAAGGCGCGCAGGGCGCTCCATGCTGCGCGAAATTCCATTTTTGGAGGCACATATGTTTCACGTGTAACCGCGAGTGGTGTTGTTGCTGCTGAAGTTGCCATTCCGAATATCCTTTATCGACATAATTGTTGATATGCTCATATGGCTTTATAAACATAAATATCAATACATAAAACATGCCAGTTCAACATTCATCGAAAACAGCGCGTTAATTGAAGCAGGCACAGACATGTAGAACAGTATCGGTCGCGCACCGAAGCTGTTGGCGCGGGGGCCGGTGACGATTCGATCGTTCGAGGGCGGTGGCTGTGAAAGCTACTCCGCCGCGGCCTGTAAAACAGGGGCAGGGCGGGTCTCACGGATGACATGCTCAAGCGCCAAATAATCAGTTGGCTCGGGAATGCCCAGGTCACGGCGCACGTCTTCCAGTGGTTGGGTCAGCAGATATTCCCAGTCAAGGCCGGGGAACCATTTTGCTTTGCGTCCGGTGCGGAAGGCTTTCCAGGCGGCGCGGAAAATGCGGTTTCCGGGGAACTGGCGTCTGAACTCATAGGCCCCCATCAGGGCAATGGCGGCAAAACCAAGACTTTTGGTTTGCCCGTAGGAGAAGGCCACCACACACACTTCGCCCAGCCCGTCTCGGCCATAGCTTGAAACCACATGCCACAAATCGTGCATTTCGCGGGTGCGCATCACATAGCGTTCAAGGTCTTTGTCGGTGAACTCATCGTAGCTTTCTTCGCTGGCTTCCACTAACCCTTCGGCAGTGATGCCTTCGCGTTCCATAAAGTCGATATAGGTCTTGCCCAGTGTACCTTCCGGCAGTTGCCTAAGTGCTTCACGGTCTGCCAGTGTTACCAGCAGGTCGCGTTGCTCTGCTAGAATTTGCTGACCGGTTTCCAGGCCGCGAAACTTCACATATTGCTTCCACAAAGACTTTCCCGTTAGCGCCCGCATAATAGTAAACACCTGTTTTGTGTCCTCCGGGTCTGCGATCAGCGCCTGCAAGGCGTGCCACGCGGTGCGAAATTCCATCGGTGGATGCTGGAAGGTTTGCGTTGCCATTATGGTTGTCCTTGTGCTCATCGCGGGTGCTGGGTTATCGTTCTTGCAGTCGCCGGGAGAGGCGGGCTATGCTAGTTATCGACAAAACTGTTAATAAGACTATCGCATAAATGGTTAAAATATCAATGGTACTGACAAAAAAGTGACCACATCACCCAAATCGGCACCCGCAAAGCGCGTACGGCGCAGTGCTGCACAGGCACGCGCGCTGATTTTGTCATCCGCGCAAACCCGCTTGGCGGATGTTGGGCCGGAAGGTCTGCAGATTAAAGAGATTGCCGCCATCGCCGGTGTGACCCACTCCACTATCCTGCATCATTTTGGCAGCGCCGAGGGGCTGCGCACCGCATTGGCGGAACAGATGGTGGAAAAACTGCTGGGCGATATTCTTGCGGTGATGGATCAGCGCGAAACGATGGACCCTGGCGACCATACTATTTTGTTCCGCGTATTTGAAGTGCTGTCTGACGACGGCAATGCGCGCTTGCTTGCGTGGTCGATGCTGAAGGGCACCAATCTGGAGCAGGGGCAGGACACGTTGAAGGGTCTGTTTGACCAATTGCTTGTCGGTGTTGTGGACGCAGTGAAAGCCTCCGCGGGGGACATGGTTGTGAAAGACAGCGTCGCCGAAAGGCAGGCGCGCTTTATCATCTACCTTGTTGCGTCAACCGCAGTTGGCGATGGTATCGCCGGTGGTTATCTGGCACAGCTTGTGGGCCTGGACAGTGATGATGCTACAAGCGGATTCCGTGACTGGTTCGCCGGGCGTCTGTTCAGCTGAAACCAGGGTCAGCTAGAAAATCATCCCAACAAGAACGTCCCACAGCAGGCCCACGTTGGTCAGCGTGGTTTTGCGCGTGTCGACCGGCTGGCCGCTAATCCATGTGCCCAGCACCTCGGTGTTTTCAATCTCGGCCACTGGCACCGTCATCAGGTTGCTCGAAAGCATCACCAGATCGGCTTGCTTGCCCACTTCGAGGCTGCCGCGCTCGCCCTCCAGCCCCAATTGCCACGCCCCGTTGATGGTCAGGGCGCGCAGGGCCTGCTCACGGGGTAGGGCTTCGCCCGCACCCACAACAGGTCCGCCTGCAATGGGTTGGCGCGTCAGCATGGTCACCAATGACCTCAGCGGCCCGATGGGTGTTGCGGGCGTGTCGCTATGCACCGTGACCCGGTGCCCGGCCTTTAAGGCCGTGCCGATGGGCATATAGCGCGCTGTGCGCTTTGGTCCAAACAAGGCGGGCAACTTGTCGCCGTAAAAACGCACATGGTCGATGAAGAAGCTGGTGGTGATGCCGAGGCTGTGCGCGCGCGCCAGTTGTTCGGCGGTTATCAGGGCGTTATGTTCCAGCCGGTGCCGACGGTCCGCTCGCGGATTTGCAGCCAGCACGCGTTCGGCAACGTCCAGCACCCGCTCAACTGCCAGCTCCCCCTGCACATGGGTGGCAATCTGGAACCCGCGGGCGTGATAGTCAGCGAACTGGGCTTCATAGTCTGCAACCGGGATCATCACCGCGCCGCGGTGTCCGGGCTTCAGGTGCAGGCGTTCGGTGGTTAGTGGTGTGGTCTCGTACGGCTC
>JAJFIT010000233.1 GCA_021774775.1 Alphaproteobacteria bacterium
CGAAGAGGTGCACAGGTCTTTAGGCAAAGCACGAAGAGACAATCAGCTCTCCTGTTATGTATCAGCACAGTGTGCTGTCCCGCTCCGGCTGTTGCGCGCGAAGCTTGTGGGCTGCTGCCGGGCAGACAAGACTAACCACCCCTCGGTGGCCGCGCCCTTACGGGCGGGGACTTGGTGCTGGTTCCGCTCGCACCAGGCAAGCTGTCAGCACGGTTCGACCTGTCTGTCGGTGCGAGACAATTATTACGTAAAATGTAATTATTGTCCACATAAATAACGAAAATCGTAAATAATTTCTGCAAAACAATTACGAAGATGGTAACTTAGATACACTATCGTCAAATTGTCGCCGTAAATACACGTTTATGATGTATAGGGCGCGGCGCATAAGGCGCGATGGGTAGGCAAGGCATTGTAATTCAGCCGATACAGTGTTTGACGGTCTGAAAGGCATGTGAGGTAATTATACTAAAAGTAGAAGATTGGGGGGAGAATGAGTGACGTAGGAGCTGGCAAGATAAAAATCGCTCCGGACCTTACGGTATCTGCGCGCGGCGATATTTTGGAATGTGATGGCCAATCAAAGCCTGGCTCAAAGCCCGGACAAAACCCTGACACGGTGAACACAAAGCCAGGGGAGCCTGTTGGTCTAACCGAAAAGCTGCAGCCGCAGGGCAAACCAATGATTGAGCGCACGGTGCCGCAGGTATTGTCAGCAATTGCAGTGCGTTCAAGTCGGCTGGAGAATGTCGAGAGATCAGATCATTCGGAGGGTATTGGACCGCCATCCGGGCAAGCTGCCCCTGAGCAAACTACCCCTGAGCAAACCACAAACTATGAAGCTATTTTTCAGGTGTGTAACGACGATGTACCCACATTACAACCGCAGCGATGTCTGCGGTGCGTACGACTTTATGAGCTGGCGTTTCCTTGCCGGTTCCTGGCATAGCCGCAACACCGCCGCGTTCCAGTTCAACAGGCAGCATGGAAAAGCGCCAGCTTTCATAGTGGGGGTTATGGTTGGCGGGCAGGGGCACCAACCAGTCTTCGCCGGTGGTGCTTCTGAAATATTGCCGCGCGGTTAATTTGCCGTCGCCCATATCCACAATGAATATCGACCCCGGCACCATGGGAAAAAAATGCACCCGCGGGTCACCGGCGATGATCAAGGATCCCTGCCGAATTTCCTGCTCAAGGCTGTCATCACCCATCAGGTAGCAGAAAAGACCCTCGTCGCTTTCTGCATCGGGCGGAACCGGCACAGCGGTGATCGGTGCCTCGCCCGATAGTTCAATCAAGTCCCCGGTGCCGGTTAGCGAGCCAAGAACAGGCAGAACCGGCCCTTCAAGTTCCAGCCCGGCGTTGGTTTTTTCGCCAGCCGCAAGGCTGCTTAACAGCGACTTTGATGACATGCCAAGCAGGGTGGCAAGTGGCAGGATTTCGTCCGCCTGAACTTCACGCATTCCCTTGAGAATATCGGTTACGCGCGGCGGCGTTATGTTAAGCGCCGCCGCGGCATCCTTCAGCTTTAGGCCCCTCTCTTTCAAGGAGGCCCGTATCCAAGTTTGCGCTGGCATGACGCTACTATTACGAATTTAGTAAAAAAAAGCAACAAAATTTCCAAATTATTTTCCTTTTAAAGTTACGAAAAACGAAATAATATATGAATAACTCGATACCTTAAAGGAGACCTCATGGCTTTATATCCGGCACTGCCTTTGTTTACTGACGCCTATCTTGCAGACACCCGGCATTTGACAACAGAAGAACACGGTGCCTATTTATTGTTGCTGATGTGCGCATGGCGCAGCGACGGGTGTCAGCTGGAAGACGATGACAAGACACTGGCGCGTATTGCAGGCCTGAGCCCAACCCGGTGGCGACGGTTAAAGCCGGTCATGGAAAAATTTTTCACTGTCCGAGAAGGGGTGTGGCGGCAAAAAAAGTTGCAAGCAGTTTACAGCGACGTTGCGTCGCGGGTGGCCCGAAACAAGGCCAACGGTGCCCGGGGCGGACGTGCCCGCGCCGCCAAGGCAGCCGCTTGTTCTGACAATAGCGAGCCTCAACTTTCTGTCGATCAACATCCAGAAAAGCATCGCCCAGAGAAGCAGCACCCAGAAAAGCAACACCCTGGCGGTCAGAAATCAGGCACTCAAAGTACAAGCAAAGCAGTTAGCAATTTTGAAGCGACCAACGGAACAACCAGCCAACCAACCAAAGCCAAATCCAAAACCAAAAAGAAGCCGCCGCTGGCTGCTGGTTTATCTGACAATAAAAGTCAGGAAGCTGAACAAAGGCTTTTGGTCTTTGATATTGCAGCCTGGCGTAGTCGCATCGCTGCTGTTTGCGCTGACGGAACAACGATGGACGATGCCGTTATCCATTACTGGCAGGCCGCCGGGGTTGACGCGGAACTGGACGCTGTTCCAACCATTACCGCGGTGGGCAAGAGGGAGATTGTCCGCACCGGGCGCGCGCCCCATAGCCTTGGATATTACCGCGACGCGGTTGTTGAGGCCGCGACCGCGCGACAAAAAGCCGAGCAGGGCGGACTAAGCAAAAAGTTGCCGACTAAGGTGACGCAGGCGCAAAAACGCGCCTTTGACCCGGCGAGCATTGAGGACTGGAAGGCGCTGCTCGGCGACCCGGGAAGCCGGTTTCGCGGCGACCAAATGGCACGCAACTGGTTTATCTCCAACGACCATCCGCTATTCAGGCCGCGCGGGCTGGGTGCCAACCCCCGGTTAACTGCCACCTCCCATATCCCGCAGCCTGTCCGCGACCTATACGGCGGCGTTTGGCTGTGGTTATAGGCATCCTCGTTGGCCGCCAGTGTATCTGGCGGTTTTCGACACAATCCCCCAAAAAATGTTCCTCAGAAAGGTTTGCCCCATGCGCTACAGCTCTGTTCCCGCCCGCCGCGCTCAACCCTCGTCCGCCCAAACTTCACGAATCCATCAGCCAGCGTCTGTCGCTGCAAGCCAATTCACCACGAACGAAGACAGCAGGAAAACCTCCGGCAATTCGGCGCAGCAATCCGGCTCCGCTAGCGAACGACACGAGCGGGCGCTGGTGTCACTCGCCCACAGGGTTGAGGGCCGTCTCGTGGGGGCCACCTGGACCCTGCGCCGCATGCCAGACCGGGAAAAAGGCTTCCTGCATATGCGCACCATGATGTGGCCCGACGCTGCGGCAAAAGCTGGCACTTACGCCCCGCAGGATATGACCGCCCTGCAAGCACGCCGGGGCGTTCGCCTGACACCGCTGGAAATTGACCAGATGCAACCGGCGCTGGACCTGTTGCAGTTGTTGCCGGACCCTGCCGACCGCAAGCTTTTATTTTGGGCCAGCTGGCACCAAGACGGTGAGTTACAGGTGAAAATTCCGTGGGCAAAGGTGCGGCGCAGCATGGACAGCAGCCTCTCCCGTTGGACGATGAAGCGGCGCTACGACAACGGCTTGCGCTGGCTTGCAAGCATTATTTTGGTGCAGGAGTAGTCTGTGCTATGGTTCGGTTTATTGATCACGATTGGGGCCGATTGAATGCTCCTGTCCTGCCTGCGAGGCCGGGATAGGAAGCAATAAACGAGATAAGGTTTCCCTTTATGGTCAGTGCTGCCAACTTTGATCAATTCACTGCCTACTGGAAATTGCTGCAAGCCGACGCCGAAGGGCCGTTGCCCACACGGTCGCAGTTTAATCCAGGCAAAATTCCGACGCTGTTGCCCTATGTGTATCTTCTTGAGCATAAATCCCGAGGTGAAATGATGGTTCGCGTGATGGGAACTGCACTGGACGAAATTTCAGCTGTTCCGATCACGGGCCTCAATTATTTTGACATTTGCCCACCGGAGGATGTTTCGCTTTACATGGAGATCAACGACCATTTACACGCCTTGCCGTGCGCCAGCCTGGTGGTGCGTGACATTACTTTTGAAAACGGCAAGAATTATACGCTTTCCAGCCTGGGTTTTCCGATGACAAACGAAGAGGGCGTGCTGACCTACAGCATCGGTCTAATGCTACCGAGCAGGCAGTCTAGGGTCAGGACCCGTTAGTATGATTGGTTCAGCAATCGTGAGTTTGAAGATGAAACAGGAGATAGCATGCTGGAATAGTGGTGCTATTTCGAATGGTGTCGATGCCTTTCCTCAAAAAAATCACGTTGCCCTTCGGGTTGACCTGTAAGGCGGGAATACTATGTCAAAAGCCTTATGAAGGGAACCACCCTTAATTTCGTCTTTTTCCTTGCATTCCCGCCTTGCAGATCAACTGAACTCAATAAATTAATGGGTCCTGACCCTAGGTCCATAAGGGGACAGGGACCAGTAACATTTTGCTTATCCTGTATTTTATATATGGGTATGGAAAAAAATATTGAACAGGCTACAGTGCATCAGAACTAGACTATAATTGCTAATTGTTCTCTTAAACGTGACCGGAGCCAGTCCATGCGTAATTTGTTATCTTTGCTTGTTTCCCTGATGCTGCTTGGCGGCGCAGCCGGTCATTTGGCGGCGCAAACCGCAACGCCGGTCATTAGTTATAATACACAGTTTCACCCAACCTTGGCGCGCCGTGGTATGGTGGTTAGTCAGGACAAACATGCCAGTGAAGCGGGCCTGGAAATTCTGAGAATGGGCGGTAACGCTATTGATGCGGCGGTGGCGACGGGCTTTGCGCTTGCGGTTACCCATCCGCAGGCGGGCAACCTTGGCGGTGGCGGTTTCATGCTGATTTACCTGAAGTCGGAAGACCGGGTTATTGCCCTGGATTACCGGGAGATGGCACCGCGAGCCGCTTCGCGCGACATGTTTTTGAATGCAGGCGGTGATGTGGACAACCGGCGCGCACGCTTCAGCATGCAGTCATCCGGCGTACCGGGCACGGTTATGGGGCTTACCGACGCGCAGGCAAAATACGGGGCCTTGCCGCTTTCCGCTGTGATGGCACCTGCCGTCCGCTTGGCGGATGAGGGCTTTATTATGAATTGGGCGCTGTCGGCGTCGCTGTCCCGTTACCGCGAGCGCTTGGGCGCAGACCCGGTCAGCCTGAAGCAATATTTCAAGGCAGACGGCAGTCCATACCAGCAAGGCGAATTGTTCCAGCAGCCTGATCTGGCAAAAACCCTGACGGAAATTGCCGCCAAAGGTGCAGCCGGTTTTTATCAGGGCTGGGTCGCAGACCGGATTGTTGAGACGATGAAATCCAGTGACGGCCTTATCCGCCATGAAGACCTGCTGAATTATGTTGCCAAGGAACGCGATGCCATTTCAGGAACCTTCCGTGACTATAGCGTAGTTGCCATGCCGCCGCCTTCATCAGGCGGTGTTCATGTGGTTCAAATGCTGAATGTGCTGGAAGGCTGGGACCTGAAATCTTTGGGCCACAATAGCGCCAGTTACATTCACCGGCTGACCGAAAGCATGAAATATGCTTATGCGGACCGGTCCAAATATCTGGGTGACCCGGACTTTTTCAAGGTGCCGATCACCGCGCTGACCGACAAGGGTTACGCGGGAACCATTCGCGGTAAAATAAAGCTGGACGCAGCGACACCGTCCACCGACATTGCGCCCGCTCCCGAACTGCCTGATGAAAGCAAGGACACCACTCATTTTTCAACCATGGACGCGGCGGGCAACATGGTTTCCAATACCTATACGCTGAATTTCAGCTACGGCAATGGCCGCACGGTCGCGGGCGCCGGGTTTTTGCTCAATAACGAGATGGATGATTTTTCCGCCAAGCCGGGTACGCCGAACGGGTTTGGCCTGATCGGCGGCGTGGCCAACGCCATTGAGCCGGGCAAACGGCCGCTTAGTTCCATGACACCTGTGCTGTTGTTCAAGGACGGCCAACCGGTTATGGCTACCGGCAGCCCCGGTGGGTCTACTATTATTACGGCAGTGTTGCAGACGGTGTTGAATGTGATGGAATTTGACATGAATGCCGCGACGGCCACAGCGCGTCCCCGCATTCATCATCAATGGTTTCCTGACCGCCTTATCCTTGAACCGGGGCATTCGGTTGATACACGGCTTTTGCTGGCCGCCATGGGGCACAGTGTTAGCGCGGTTGCCTCCTACAATGAAGGGGAGCGCGTGCTGGGAGCGACGATGACAATCATCCGCCGCCCGGACGGGCTTATTGCCGGGTCTGCCGACCCCCGCAGGCCGGGGGCATACGCTGCCGCTTACTAACGCTACGTTGTCAGTAGGGCAACCTGCTAACGCAGGCTGATTGCATAAATGAATAGCGTGCTGGCGGCAGCAGAGGCCGCTGTGCGCAGGTGGTTCCAGCGGCTCCAGGTGCGGACGTATGTCTGCCAGAATAATGCGGCTTCTTCGCTGGTTGGACCCTGGGCGGCGAGTTTGTTGTTCAGGGGCACATTGAAAGCCACTGTACAAACAAACATGCCCAAAACATAGACCGCGCCGCCTATGGCTGCATAAATAGCGCTGTCTGCATTCCAGAACAACGGCGGCAGAACCGCCAACGCCAGGCCCGCGATTGTGGTGCCAAAAAAGAGGGGTAGAAAAGCTGAGGATACGATCACCCGGTTGATCGACTGCATCGCTGCCACGCCGTTGGCGATAGGGATGCCTGCCAGTGCCTTCATCACAAATGCCGAAAAGGCGAAATAGACCCCCGCCATCAGGCCGCAGCCAATCGCCGCAAACCAAAGGGTTGTTGTGAAGAGCAATTCCATCGATGTCTCCTGCCTGTGTTTTTCGATTTACTTGACGATATGTCAAGTTGACAAAGCAGTATTTGGGAATTACTTTACATTATGTCAAGTGAAGGACCAACTTATGGCTGATACCAGCAGCAAAACACGTAACCGCATCCTGAAAGCTGCATGGCAAATGCTGGAAGACAATCAGGGTAGCGGCGTGCGCATGTCAGACATTGCAAAGCGAGCTGGTGTTTCAAGGCAGGCAGTGTATTTGCATTTTGAAACCCGGCTGGACTTGTTGGTTGCGACGACGCTGTATCTGGATGAGATTAAAGGCATCGACAAGCGGCTGGAAGCCAGCAGAACCGCGCCGGATGGCAGGTCTCGCCTAACCGCGTTTATCGATGCCTGGGGCAACTATATTCCTGAAATCTACAGTGTTGCCAAAGCCCTGATGACGCTGGAGGCAACCGATGCAGTTGCAGCGGAAGCCTGGAAAGGGCGAATGCAGGCCGTGCGCCACGGTTGTGCCGCGGCCATTCATGCGCTGGACCGAGACGGGCAATTATCGGCGACTTACACAGTTGAGCAGGCGACTGACATGTTGTGGGTGCTTCTTTCCGTGCGCAGCTGGGAACAGTTAACCCGGGACAGTGGTTGGTCTCAGGCCGATTATATTGACCATATGCAGGCATTGGCGCGTGCGATCTTTGTGCGCTGACCAATGCAGCGTACAAAGAAAAAGGCCGCGGGAGAACCAGCGGCCTTCTGAATTTTTGTGCAGTAGCGGTGCTACTCAGCCTGGGTTGGGGCTGACTTTTTGCCGCCGCCAAACAGGCCAATGACAAAGCGTTTGAACCGGCCAGCCAGCATGCCGATGTCGTCGCCGATTGCGTACAAAGACGGTACCATCAGCAGAGTGACAAAGAAGGCAATTACAACACCGGACGCCAGCGCCACAACGATCGGCTGCAGGAATGCCGCCTGGATCGAGCGCTCCAGCATCATCGGCATCAAACCGACGAAGGTAGTGACCGACGTGAGCAGGATAGGGCGGAAACGCGCCACGCCTGCTTCAACGATGGCTTCCCGAATACCCATGCCGCGTTCTCGCAGGCGGTTACAATAATCCACCAGAACAAGGTTATCGTTGATGACAACCCCGGCTGCTGCGGCGATGCCGAAGTAGCTGAAAATCGCCATCGTCATGTCAACGGCCAGGTGTCCATAAACCGCTCCGACGAATGCGAAGGGTATCGCAATCATGATCGCCAGCGGCTGCCAATAGCTCTTGAAGGCGATGGCAAGCAGCATATACATGGCGAAAAAGGCGGTAATATATAGCCCGATAACTTCGCGTATGAAACGTGCTTCACCCGCGGCTTGACCAATGTTGCCGCGAATAATGCCCGGGTATTTCTTCTCCCACTCGGGGAAGAAATTTTCGTCCAGGTCATCCATGATATCCTGGCGGACATTGTCTTTCATGTCTGCACTGATGCGTCCGGCACGGTTCATATTCCAGCGGGCAATTCTGTTAATGCCCGGTGCATATTCCATGTTGGCGATTGCTGTCAGAGGCACTTCATTGCCGTCGTTGGTGCGAACCCTGAAATTTTTCAGGCTTTCAATGGAACGGCGTGAAGAAATTGGATAACGCACCATTACCTTCACGTCCTGGCCCTCACGGGGAACGCGCTGGACTTCTTCGCCGAAGTAGGCCTGCCGCACCTGGCGCGATACGTCTGACAGCGTGAGACCCAGCTTTTCCGCGCCCGGCTTCAGTGTCAGGCGAATTTCCTCGGACGCACTGTCCAGGTTGTTTCGCACATCATAAAGCGTGTTGTACTCGCGCAGTTTCACTTCAACGTCGGCGATTGCATCACGCAAAATGTCCAGATCGGGATGCCGGATCGAAAGCTCGAAACCGGCATCATTGTCACCGTCTTCATAACTTACAGTCACCAGCTTGGCGTCTGGGATTTCCCCCATCAATTCGCGCAACCGGATTGAGGCGTCCTTGGTTGACATGTCCCGCACTTCTGGCGGTGCCAGTTTGACGATGGCCAGTACACTGTCGCGGCGAGACCGCGTGTACCAGTTTTCAATCAATTTGCCTTCACCGGCGGTACGTGTATTCACTTCTTCAACCAAAGCTCTTTCAGCGTCCTGAAGCTGGGTCAAAACTTCCAGCGCACGGCTGTAGGGGGAACCGTCCGGCATTTCCACATTGACCGTTATCTGGTCAGACTCGAATTCAGGATCAAAGCTTTTCTTCACGTAACCAAGATTGAAGATGCCAAGACCAAGAACCAGAACAAATATGAAAATTGAAAAGGTCAGGTAGCGATTGCGGATCGCCCATTGGCCAATGCGTCGATATTTGGTTTGGGCGAAAGTGGTGATGCCGTCAGCAATGGATTTCTGGAATCGACCAAATACACCAAGATTTTCCCGGGGTTTCAATTTTGACAGGTGCGCGGGCAAAATCAAAAGCGATTCGACCAGTGAAAAGGCAAGCGCCGTAATAACCACCCAGGTGATATGGCGGGTAAACTCGCTGGTGTTACCACCAATGAAGACCCAGGGCAAGAAGGCGATAATGGTGGTCAACACTGCGAATACAACCGGCTTGGCAACCAGTTGGGTACCAAACACCGCAGCGGTTATGCCACCGCCGGTTTTCTGGCTTTCGGTATGGATACTTTCCCCGACAACAATCGCGTCATCCACCACAATACCCAGCACAAGCAGGAAGGCGAATGTGGACAGCATATTGAGCGATACGCCCAGACTTGGTAGCAGAATAAATGCACCCGCATAAGCCGTGGCAATGCCAACCGCCACCCAGAAAGCGACTTTGGGTCGCAGGGTAAGCAGCAAGACAATCAGAACTAAAATCAAGCCGTAAAAGGCTGAACTGCCGATGGTTTTCATACGGCCTTCAAAGGCTTCGTTGTTGTCGGTCCACAGCGTTAGTTTGGCACCCGCCGGCAAGCTATCCTGACGGGATTGAATCCAGTCCTTGATCGACTGGGACGCTGTCACGATATCCATGATCTCGGTAGTCATGACCTGCAACAGAACAGCTTGTTCACCGTTTAATGTGGCAAGGATTTCATTGTCTTCAAATCCGTCGATTACGGTTGCAATATCCTTAACGCGAAGCGTGCCGCCATCACCGGTTTGACGAACAACGATTTCGCCGAATTCCCGCTGGGTGTCAGCGAGGGCACGTGTGGCAATTTTCAGTTCTCCAGCCTGTGTTCTCACCGAACCGCCGGACGAATTAAACGAGCTGTTTCTGATGGCAGTTGCCACCTCGGCAAAGCTCATATTATAGCGTTGCAGCGATTCTTCGCTGACTTCCACCGACACTTCCTCGCGGCGAACGCCAAAAAGCTCAACAATGGAAACAGCGGGTAACTGAGCCGCTTCACGCCGTAGTTTTTCAGCAAGCCGCTTCAGGTCGCGCTCCCCGATATCACCGTGAACAGCAACTCTGATAAACTCGTTGCGGGTAACCCATTGTTGTACACGTGGTGGTTCGATGTCGCGTGGCAGTGAAGAAATGCCGTCTACTCGGATTTTTACATCATTCATGAACTGCGTGAAATCAACACCGTCATCAGCGCGGATGTATATTTCGCCCAGCCCTTCAGACGCAAATGAGCGGACCCATTCGATGTTATCCAGATCACGGACCGATTCTTCTATTTTGGCAACAACCTGTTCTTCAATGTCCTGTGGGCTGGCGCCGGGCCATGGAACCAGAATTTGCAATCCTGGCAGCCTGACGTTGGGGAACATTTCCCGTTCCATTGACGTTAGGCCGATGGCGCCTGCCATGAAGATACCGAACATCAACAGGTTGGCAGCAACTTTATTGCGTGCCCACCATTCAATAATACCGTTCATATCGCCCCCCTACCGTGACGCTGTTTCGGGTTTGCCGGCGGTGCGCTCAATCGGTTGCGCTGCCATGCCGTCAAATACACTGCGGACCGGAGAGGTAACAACCTTTTCACCAGTGGCCAGGCCGCCGGTTACAATCACCTGAGTGGCCGAGGTGGACAGGATGTTAACGGTGCGTATCCTCAATTTGTTATCATCGCTGATGACATAAACCCGATCATCACCGCGCAGTGCTGTGCGGGGGATTACCATGGCGTCATGCGGTGTTACGCCTTGAATGTCGGCAGTAACAAACAGGCCAACAGCCAGCGGCATGCCATGATCGGCTGCTGCGCCGTAAGGGTCTTCAACTTCTGCGATCGCATAAACCAGGCGGGTTTGGCTGTCTACTGAGGCATTGACCCGTTTTATTTCACCAATCCAGGATCGTTTTTCGCCGCCAATGTTGGCAGACAAGGTTACTGTTGGGGCTTTGCCCTCATCCGCGACAAACCCGATTGGCAGGGCCAATTCGCCCAGTTGTGCATCGGTTAGGGGAAGGCGAATTTCTACGGTATCTGTTGCAAACACTCGGCCAAGCGTTGCGCCAACAGCCACAAACTGGCCGACGCCAATGTTGCGTTCCATCACCCGGCCTTCAAATGGCACTTGAATTTTCGTGCGGGCAAGATTGAGTTTGGCATTTTCCAGGTCAGCCTCGGCTGCGCGAAGCTTGGCTTGCGCTTCTGCGACCTGTGGTTTGTTCAAGGCAAGCGGCGTTGGTTCGCCGTCGATGACCCAATCTTTCCACTGTTTGGCCTTGATGCTGGCGTCAGCGAGTTCCTGCTCGACGCGCACTGCCGCTTCAGCAACTCGTGCTTCTGCGCTGGTCACAGCCAACAGGTAATTCGCGTCGTCAATTTGAATGAGTGTTTCGCCGGGGCCAAATTTGCCACCTTCTGCAAAAGTATCAGATACTTTTACAATCCGGCCACCAACTTGCGGCACCAGACTGATGTTTGTTTTGGCGCGAACCTCGCCTTGGGTGCCAACCGAGACGGTGACACGTTCAGAACGCACTTTGTCCACATGCAGCGAAACAGGGCGCGGTTCTTCAACTGTTTTTTCCGGGGCTTGTTTTGCGCTTGCCAGTACCATAACAGAACCGACACCCGCAGCTACAACCACTAAGGGCATAGCAACTTTGAGTATTTTCCTCACTTTATCCTCGCAATTTTCTGTCGTTTTTTATGTTTGTGACTTTTGCCACTTTTATTTATCTTCTCAGATATATATCAAATTTATATGGGAGTCACTGACAAAAATTGAACCCCTCGGCGCGATAAATAACGGTAATTCACGGTTAAAACGCAAAAAAATGTTTATTAGACGTTGAAATAAACGTGTTCAGTGATCCAAATCTTTGGGAACTTGTTCACTATTTGTGAAGATTTGTCCGTTATTGTCTCGGAGTGTTTTGTTCAGTTTGTATTCGTATTTAAATAGGGACTTTCAATTTCCGTGACGACACCCATTAATCCCTATTCCAGTCACCCCAAAGCAGACGTGCGGGCTCAGGCCCAATTGCTCGACGATGTAACCGAAGGCGTGGTTGTTCGGTGCGGCGATGAGGTGGTTTTCGCCAATAGTGCGATGTTTCGAATTTTGGGTGCGGAGCCAGGCGACACGTCGCAGCTCGAAAAGAGCGTGGAAGAATGGATTCATCCAGACGACTTACGCCGAATTAATCAGATGTATCGCCAGCGCATGGCAGGGGAAGATGTTCCCTCCACATATAAATTCCGACTGATTCGGCTTGATGGTAGTTTTGTTTGGGTGCAAAGCCGTACGTCGGTGTTGCAGTGGGCCGGAGAATCTTGCGCTGTGGCTTATCTTACCGATATCACGACCGAGATGGAAATTCGCGATAGGCAAAAATTCAGCAGCGATTTGTTCAAAAATATTTTTAATGTAACGCCGGAATTTATGCTGTTATTTGGTTTAAGAAATAACCAGGTAATCGATGTAAACCCCGCTTTTCTCAATGTTTTCGGCTGCCGCAAAGACACTGTAGTGGGTGAAAATGTCAGTAACCTTGGTATGTGGTCAGAATCGACATTCTTTGAACGGTTTATCGAGGAACTGAAGACAACTGCATCGCTAACAGATATTCCGGCTGCACTGGAGACCCGTGGTGGAATTATCCGACATTTTCGTTTGTTCGCCCGCCGAATTGAAGGCGCCAGTGAACCCTATTTGTTAATGACCGGCCGCGATGTGACGGAAGATATGTCGCATGAGCTGGAATTGCAGCGAACCCGGGACGCGGCAGAGCTATCCAACCGTACAAAGTCTGAATTTCTCGCCAACATGAGTCATGAATTACGCACGCCGCTGAATGCCATTCTGGGATTTTCTGAATTGATCAGGGATGGCATTGGCGGCGATAAGCTAGCCGGCAATCATTCGGAATATGCCAGTGATATCCACAAAAGCGGCACCCACCTTTTGGCAATCATCAATGATATTCTGGATTTGTCGAAAATTGAGGCTGGTCGGCTGGAAGCTCAGATTAGCCTGATGGACCCGATACCGTGTCTGGAGATGTGCATGAGACTGGTTCATCAGCGTGCGCATGAGGCTGGTGTTACCATAAGCAGCGAACTTGATTTTCAGATAATGCTGGAGGCCGACGAGCGGTTATTGAAGCAAATCGGACTGAATTTATTGTCAAACGCGGTTAAATTTACCGATTCGGGTGGGCAGGTGTCTCTGATATTAGCCAGAACCGGCGATGGCGGCGCGTCGTTGGCGGTGGAAGACACAGGCATTGGCATGACAGCCGACGAGATTGTCGTGGCAAAAAGGCCGTTCGGTCAGGTGGAATCTGGCCTGATTCGTAGCCGCGAGGGGTCGGGCCTCGGATTGCCGCTGGTTGTGGCTTTTGCCTCAAAACTGGGTGGTAGGGTTTCGATTGAAAGCAAACCTGAAATTGGCACCAAAATAACGATATATTTCCCGGCTGACGTTGTTTGCGAGCGAACAGTTCAGCAGCTGGCTGCCGGTGCATAGCACTCACCTGCGGCACAGCCCTCATCGGTAATTGAGTTCAGACTCTAGTCGCGGTCGATTGCTCGCCATCCAATATCGCTGCGGCAGAAACCTTCAGGCCATTCAATTTTTGAAACCGCGGCATAGGCAAGGTTCTTGGCCTGACCAACCGAAGGGGCTTGCGCGGTTACATTCAGAACCCTGCCGCCGACGGCAATGATGCCGCTTTTTTCCCTTTTGGTGCCTGCATGGAAAATTTCTACATTTTCATCCGACGAAGCGTCGTTGATATTTTCGATCTTCGACCCCTTTGAATAGGCGCCCGGGTATCCTTTGGCAGCCAACACAACGGTGAGTGCGGTATTTTCGCTCCAGCTCACCGATTGCTGCGACAGTGTGCCGTCTGCCACAGCCAGCAGCAGGGGAACAATGTCGCTGGTCATACGCATCATCAGCACCTGACATTCCGGGTCACCAAACCGACAATTATATTCGATAAGCTTTGGCCCGGTTTCCGTGATCATCAGACCGGCAAAAAACACGCCTTTATAGGTGCAGCTCATGTCGCTCATCGCTGCGGCGGTGGGTTCAATAATTTCTGTCATGACACGGGTAATCATACTGTCTGTCATCACCGGTGCTGGTGAATAGGCCCCCATGCCACCGGTGTTTGGCCCTGTGTCGCCTTCGCCGACCGCTTTATGGTCCTGCGCGGTGGCGAGGGCGAGGGTTGTTGTGCCGTCTGCAAGAGCAAAGAAACTGGCTTCCTCGCCGACCATAAATTCCTCGACCACCACTTCCACCCCGGCATCACCGAATTCGCCGTCGAACATCATGTCGATTGCATTGTTTGCTTCCGCCAATGTGTGCGCAATAATCACGCCTTTTCCCGCCGCCAGTCCGTCGGCTTTCACAACCGTTGGCACACCGTGTTCAGCGATATATTGTTTTGCCGAATCGGGTTCGGTGAAGCGGCCGTATGCTGCAGTTGGAATGCCGTATTTGGCGCACATGTCTTTGGTGAAGCCTTTTGACCCTTCCAGCTGCGCGGCAGCGGCGCTGGGGCCAAAAACCGGGATGTTTTCAGCACTCAGCGCGTCCGCGATTCCGTCCACGAGCGGTGCTTCCGGGCCAACCACCACCAAACCAATCAGATGTTCGCGGCAAAAGTCTATCACCGCGCCGTGGTTGCCCACGTCAAGGTTGATGCAGGAAGCAATGGCTTCGATGCCACCGTTACCGGGCGCGCAATAAAGCCTGTCAACCAAAGGGCTCGCACCAATTTTCCAGGCCAGTGCATGTTCGCGCCCACCCGAGCCAATCAAAAGTATATTCATTTTTCGCCCTTTTATTTGGCCTTTGTTGCCGCTCAATTCTTGTAAGCTTGTCTCTTGTATCATAGGTTCGGTACCACTCAAGTCCCGAAGCGGCGAGGCAATAAAAATGACCGAAGAATGGCCTGTAAGCAATGTGCAGGAATATAGTGTTTCTGACTTGTCGTCGGCGCTGAAGCGGTCGGTTGAGGACCAGTTCGGCTATGTGCGGGTGCGCGCTGAACTCTCAGGCGTTAAACACGCCGCATCAGGCCATTTGTATTTTGCCCTGAAGGACGACAAGGCCGTACTGGACGGGGTTTGCTGGCGCGGTCAGGCTCAAAAATTGGCCTTTCGCCCCGAAGACGGTCTGGAGGTGGTTTGTACCGGCAAGCTGACGACCTACGCTGCGCGCTCCAAATACCAGATGGTTGTCCAGTCGATGGAGCCAGCGGGCGCGGGCGCGTTAATGGCTTTACTGGACGAGCGGCGCAAGAAACTTGCCGCCGAGGGACTGTTTGACGAGGACCACAAAAAGACAATTCCCTTTTTGCCGGATGTAATCGGTGTGGTGACATCGCCCACCGGGGCGGTCATCCGCGATATTTTGCACCGGCTCAATGATCGTTTTCCGCGCCGGGTGATTGTGTGGCCTGTGGTGGTGCAGGGCGAAGCGGCGGCTGGGCAAATCGCAAGCGCGATCGAAGGCTTCAACGGCATGGAACCTGGCGGCGCGGTGCCTCGGCCTGATCTGTTGATTGTGGCACGCGGCGGCGGCTCGATTGAAGACTTGTGGGCGTTCAACGAGGAAGAGGTTGTGCGTGCGGCGGCAGCCAGCGAGATTCCGCTGATATCGGCGGTGGGCCACGAGACCGATACAACGCTGATTGATTTTGCCTCTGACCTGCGGGCGCCGACCCCCACAGGTGCGGCTGAATATGCGGTGCCAGTTCGTGAGGACCTATTATTTTCGCTAACCGATACCGGGCGCAGGCTGGCGCTTCAAAAGCAGGTGCTGGTGCAGGGCCGCCGTGAAAAACTGGATGCGTTGGGGCGCGCCTTGCCGACGCCGTCTGATATTCTCGGTATGGTACAGCAACGCTTTGATGATCTTTGTGACCGGTTGCCTCGGGCGCTGTCTTATATTGCGCGCAGCAAGGAGAGTGCATTGAACCGCATCAGCGGGTCGCTGACTCCGGGACGACTGCTTCAGACGGTGAGTTTTCAACACAAGGGACTGCAGGCGCTGGGCGTGCGTTTAGCACCAGCCTTTGATCGAAGCCTGGCGGCGAAAAGTGAAAAATTGACTTCATCCGTACGGGTGCTGGATAGCCTGTCGTTCGAGCGAGTGCTGGACCGGGGGTTTGCCCTTGTGGAAAACGCGGACGGCATGCCGGTCTCCAGGGCGGTGGATTTGTCAGAGGGTGACAGGGTGGCGCTGCGCTTTACTGATGGCAGGCAAGCTGCACAGATCGTTGGCGGCAGTTCAGCGGAACCGACACATGCGCCGACAAAGCAAAAGAAGAAAAGCGCACCAAAGGCCAAAAAGGCAAAAGATAGTCTGTTGCAGGGTAAGCTTTTTTGATTGGCGCTAATGGAATGCCGTGATTTAGCCTTGTTTTTGGGAATGATACGTTTGATGAAAAATATATATAGCCATTGTTTTTCGGTATTGAGCGCCGTCGTTTTGGCCTCAGCCGTATGGGCAGATACGGTGCCAATACTAAAAGGGCAGGCCACCCAGGGCGGTATGCTGTGGGGCCATGTTGCGCCCGGCACACAGGTGCATCTTGGCGGAACCGCAGTTGAGGTTCACAAAGACGGCATATTCGTCATTGGGTTCAGCCGCGACAAGACAGGCGTGGCAACGCTTGAATATAGGTACGCAAACGGCACTGCCGAGCGCCAGGATATCATCGTTAAGCCGCGTAAATTTAATGTCGAGCATGTCAATGGCTTGCCGCCCAAAACAGTGACCCCACCACCGGAATGGACGGCCCGGCGGAAGGTTGAAAATGGTCGTGTACGGTCTGCGCGCGCGGTTATGACACCTGAAATTCAGTGGGTTGAAGGTTTCCTGAAGCCCGCGGACGGCAGGTTTTCAGGCTTTTATGGCAGCCAGCGCATCCTGAACGGTAAACCGCGCAGCCCCCATTACGGTCTTGATATTGCTGCCGATGTTGGCACGCCAATTTGGGCACCGGCAGGCGGCGTGGTCCGCCTGGCAGCGGCTGACTTTCTGCTGGAGGGCGGCATTGTCATTATTGATCATGGGCTGGGTGTTACCTCAACCTTGTTTCATATGAATTCGGTAGCTGTTAAGGAAGGCGAACGCGTTGCCCGGGGCGACGTGATTGGCACAGTTGGAGCTAAAGGGCGCGCGAACGGGCCGCATGTGGACTGGCGGGTGAACTGGCAAAACGTACGGTTAGACCCATTGCTTTTGTTGCCCTTGGAGAATGAATGATGAAGAAAAGTAACGTGAAGAAATTTGGGGCCGCCCTGGCTGTTGCGCCGTTCGTCTTTAGTGGCGGCGGGTTGTTGGCACAGGATTCTGATTTCTCCATTGATGGCTATATTGGCGGCACCACCGATTACCGCGATCGAGGGCTATCGCTGTCGGACGCTGACATTGCGCCCATGGCATCAGTTGGAGCCTTTCATGACAGTGGCTTCTATTTCGGTTTGGATGCAGTCAAAATTGACACCGACCGCGGCGGTAATTTCCGCACGGAGCTTTTCGCCGGCTATTCGCTCGACCGAGGCGATTATGTTTACGATTTTTCGATGGAAGTTGATACAATCTACGGCGACACCAGCCAATACTATCCAGAGTTCAAAGCCTCTATTTCCAGAGATTTTGGCATCGCTTTTACCCGGGTAGGCGCGGCTTATGCGCCCGGCGGACGCTGGAGCAATCCGCAAAACCAAAGCTTTTATACCTTCGCCGACCTGGAGTTGCCGGTGCCAACCCTGCCAGCCCTCACGGTTGTTACCCACGTGGGGCGAGATTTCCGCAGTGACATTGGTAACCTGTGGGATTGGTCTGTTGGACTGTCGGCCTTCGTCGGCGACATTGAACTGAGCCTGTCGTACGACGACTCGTCGCTTGACGTCCGCCCGGGCAAGGGCAGCGTGATTTTTGGTATGCGTTATTATTTCTGACGCGCACGCCATTGTTCAATTGCAGGCTCTACCCTTTCCATTAATGCGGGGAAAATAGGGGTTGTGCCCGCCACAATATGCTTGTGAAGCGGCTTTTTGCGATTGAAAATCAGGCCGACGCCATCACCCGTGGTCAATTTCCCACCTGCTTCTGATAGAATCAGGTCGGCGGCGGCGACATCCCAATCGTTTTTTGGTCGCAGGGTTACACAACAGTCAAATTGGGCATCAGCAATCTGGCAAATTCTGAGCGCAATAGAATTGGCTTGCTCGGCCGTCATGCTTTTGGGCCAGGCCACCGGCCAAAAATCGCTCGCTTTGAAGGCAGCCGGGTCGCCCATCATTCTGGCCGATGATAAGTCCATGCAGGCTGACGTTGATATGGGTGTTCCGTTCTTGGTAGCGCCTTTGCCCACCTCAGCAAAATAAAAGGCGTCCTTAACCGGGGCGTAGAAAGCAGCGATGATTGGTTTCTGATCCTGGACAAGGGCAACCGATATTCCCCAATCGTCTCCGCCTGCCAAATAGGCGCGGGTGCCGTCGATGGGGTCAACGATCCAAAGCCGCCCGCAGCGAAGCCTTTCGGGTTGGTCTTCGGTTTCCTCAGACAGCCAGCCGTATCCGGTTCGGTTCTGCATCAAAGTGGTGCGCAGAAAATCGTCAACCGCGATGTCAGCTTCGGACACAGGATTGTTGGGAGATTTCTCCCAAACATGAATGTCGCGGGTAAAATAAGAAAGGGCAATGCGTCCGGCTTCATGGGTTACCTGTTTGATCAATTTGATATCATCGTCCCGGCCCCACGGGCTACGGTCGTCGTTGGAAAGAGCACCGGTTTTTGCGGGTGCCGTTTTCATGGCATATTGGCCTTCAGGGACATGGTATCGTGGCCTTTGGGTTTTGACGCAATGGCTGTTGGTTATGCGCCTGCAATCATCATACCGTCTATGCGAACAGTGGGTGCGTTGGTTCCATATTTAAACTCAAGGTCCGATGCTGGCACAAGCGCCATAAACATATCCTTGAGATTACCGGCAATCGTGACTTCGCTTATGGCCTCACACAGTTCGCCGTTGCGGATTCTAAAACCTGCGGCCCCGCGACTATAATCACCAGTAACGCCGTTCACGCCCATGCCGATCAGCTCGGTTACATAAAGTCCGTCTTTGATATCTGCGTACAGGTCTTCGGGCGAGACATCGCTTGCTTGCATATAGAGGTTGCTGCTTGATATTCCCGGCGCAGACGAGGTGCCGCGCGAGCCATGACCTGTTACCGGCAGGCCCAGTTGGCGTGCAGCGGCGCTGTTGAGAAGCCAGCTTGTAAGCGTGCCGTCGTCCACTAGGCTAGACGCCGCAACCGCAACGCCTTCACCGTCAAAAAGTTTGGATGACAGGCCGCGTACAATCAGTGGATCATCAACGATGGTCACGCCGCCCGCAAATACAGGTTGGTCCATCAAGTCTTTCAGAAAACTGGTACCGCGGGCAACACTGGTGCCGGAAATGGCACCGGAAAAATGCCCCAGAAGGCTTTTGGCTTCCCGCGGGTCAAAGACCACCGGATATTGGCCGCTTTCGATTTTTGACGGATTTAGCCGCCTGACCGCTTTTTCGCCTGCCGCGCGGCCAACCTCTGTGGGCGAGGCCAGATCGCTAAAGTGGCGTTTGCTGGAAAACTCATAGTCCCGCTCCATGCCGGTACCGGTTCCCGCAAGGGCTGAAACCGAGGTGGAAAAACTGCTGCCTTGATAGTGCCCGGCAAACCCGTGGCTGGTGACCAGCGATATGGCCCAGGTTGAGGCGCTGGCCCCGGCTCCGTCTGAATTGGTGACACCCTCCACGGCGCGGGCGGCGTCTTCAGCTTCCGCAGCCATTTGTCTGAGCGTGTCGGCGGAAACGGCTGTTTCGTCGTATAGGTCAAGCTCGGCGTAGGGCCCTTTGTGGAGGCGGTCTTCCGGTGCCAGCCCGCAGAACTCGTCTTCGGGTACCGCCTTGGCCATGGCAAAAGTGCGGTCGATCAGTTCGGCTAGGCTTTCTGGCCTGCGGTCTGACGTGGAGACCATGGCTTGTTGTTTGCCGATCAGTATGCGCAGCCCAATGTCTTCGCCCTCCGAGCCTTCCACATCTTCCAATTGGCCTTCACGCCAGCTGACGCCGCGGCTGCGCGCATCAACGGCAACCGCGTCAGCAGCATCAGCGCCTTTAGCGCGTGCGCCCTTTACCAGGTCTTCTAGAATGGAGAGGGTTTGGTCAGCCATCAAACACACCTTTTAGTCGAACATTATGGCTGCCAATAAGACATAAAGGCCAGCGCGGTGCAATGGCATTTACCCTATTCGCGCGCCTTTTCAGCAAGGCTGGCGGCTAATAGTTGTTTGGCTATATTTTTTGCAGTGCCTGCGCTAACCGGCGAACCACTTATTTGGGCGGTTACGATGGCTCCTTCGAACAACAGGGCCAATTCGTTTGCCAGTTTTTCCGGGTCTTTGGCACCTGCCTTGACGCACAAACTGACGATGTAGCGCAGGATCATTTGTTTGAAGTTCCTGCTGACGTCGCGCATGGGAGAGGTGGGATCAGAATATTCGCCCACCACATTGACAAACATACAGCCAAAGAAGTTCTGATCGGAAAACCATTTTTCTGCAGCGTCAAAAATTGCGATCAACTGATCTTTCGGCGTGTTGGCCAGATGCTCTACATCCTTGACGAAGTTGTTTCGGAAGACACTGTCATGTTGCTGCAAGGCCGCCAGGATTAATTCGTCCTTGGAGCGAAAATGATTGTAGAGGGTTTTTTTTGAGACTTTTGCTTCCCGCATAATCCGGTCTACGCCTGTTGCGTGAAAGCCGTGCTCGCAAAAAAGTCTGATGGCAACTTCGATAATATGGTCGCGACGACCCAGAATTGGCATGGTTGACTCCAATAGAAACAGTTTAGTTTCTTAAAATAACATAATATTCCTAGCAATACAGATTTAATGTGGCAAGTACAATCGCTAACATGGGTCATATTTAGCTATTTCACACCGATGTCACGCTTTTGAGAGGGTTTCATTTTTTCTTGCTAAAGGAAACAGATCGGTTTACTTAACTTGCCAAGGGAGACAGATCGGTTTCCTTTGGGTCAGCGCAGGCGGCCCGGAAATTAACAAATACTTATGGGATACAGTACAATGAAAAACCTTCTCATCGCGATTGCGACCTTCTTTTCTTTCACTTTAGCAGGCTCAACCGTTGTGTCTGCTGACAGCGTGACAAACAGTGTAGTTGGCATGCAGGGTTACGACCTCGTGTCTTACCACAACAGCGAAAAGCCACTTCAGGGCAACGGCAATCACCTTGTTACCCTTGATGGAGTGAACTATCTGTTCACCAACGAGGACAATAAAAAGAAGTTCGCTTCCAACCCGGGAAAATATCTTCCTGCATACGGCGGCTACTGCGCATACGGCGCGTCTGTTGGTAAGAAATTTATCGGCGACCCAACTGTATGGAAAGTTGTTGGCGGCACGCTTTACCTGAATCTGGACAACAATGTGAAAAGCATCTGGGTAAAAGACATCCCGGGTAACATCAGAAAAGCCAACGGCAAATGGGCAAAAATCAAAGATGTCCCTGCTGGCGATCTTTAATCTGA
>JAJFIT010000234.1 GCA_021774775.1 Alphaproteobacteria bacterium
CGGCCCCAAACCAGCCGTTCGGTGTAGGTTGGCACCAGCTTTCGGTGCGGGGTCGGCGCGTCTGCGCCCGGCGTGAAAGTGAAGGTGCTGTTGTAAAGGGTCCCGCCAGCCCGTTCGTGAGTGCCCATCACGATGTAAACACCCAGATCGGTAGCCACATCTTGCAATTTCACCAAATATTTATCGCCCATCACAACACTGTTTTCAGCCAGCAGCCGGAACAGGGTTTTTGCACCCGGTTCATCCCAAATTGCGGCACCCGGTGCAAAGTCCAGCCAAACCGGGTATCCGGGCAACCAGCATTCCGCGAAGGCAATAATATCAGCGCCAGCCTTCGCTGCTTCGCCGATATGGGCAATTGCCTTATCGGTGCTGGCGTCAAGGTTCAGGAACACCGGTGCTTCCTGTATGATTGCGACCGTTGGGTTCTTGCTCATGGTATATCCTCGGCGTTTGGTCGATTTTGCAGGTGAGTAAAAGCCTAGGGTCAGGACCCATTAGTATGATTGGTTCAGCAATCGTGAGTTTGAAGGTGAAACAGGAGATAACATGCTGGAATAGTGGTGCTATTTCGAATGTTATCGACGCCTTTCCTCAAAAAAATCACCTTGCCCTTCGGGTTGACCTGCAAGGCGAGAATACTATGTCAAAAGCCTCATGAAGGGAACCACCCTTGATTTCGTCTTTTTCCGAGCCTTCTCGCCTTGCAGATCAACTGAACTCAACAAATTAATCGGTCCTGACCCTAGTACATGCGAATTACATCATAAAATTTCAGTAAAGGCATTATATAAAACCGTTTCGTGCCAATATTTTACGCGCTGACCCCAGCTGCGCCTCATACCTGCGCCATAGCCCCACTGACCGGGTGTGGGCTTGCTCACGCACCTGGGCAGCGCTGGCTGTTGTAACACTGGAGCTTTGCTTATGAAAATTCAAACATTCATCCTGCCAGGGTAAATCAAGATAATCGATTATATTACGAGAGTTTATCTCAGTTTCTTCAACTATTTTTTCATAATTTACTTCAAGCATTTGCGGACCTAGAAGGTCGACCCATTTTGCCATTAATCGGCGATAGCGCACATGATGGCGAGCCATTTCCTCCAGATCGTAGGAATGATAATAAGCATCAGCAAAAAGCTGCTTGTAACTGGAAAAACAGCTGTCAAGCGGGTCGCGCGTTACATGAATAATTTTCGCATTGGGGAAAGCGGCAGCGATCAGCGGTACATACAGATAATTGACCGGCATTTTATCCACAAAACGCAGTGTAGTGGGCCTGAGGGCGCGGGTTGTCTCCAGGTACATTGAACCCAATGCAGCCGGGTCGATACCAGCCGCTTCATTGATAATTTCCGCCGTCATCGGCTTCGGTGACGTGACGCCGGTCAAGCGCTTGATCGACATGGCAAATTGTTGCAGTTCACCAGCCGAGCCCACGTCGCTGTGAGCCGTCATTATTCGTTCAACCAAAGTGGTGCCTGTGCGCGGCTGTCCAACGATGAATATGGGCGATACGTCGGGGTTTCCCTGCCCAACGGCCTGAAACCATTCCTTATCAAAGGTCTCTGCAAGGGCAGTGAACATGGTCTCCTCAGCGGATTCGTCAAACGTCACTTCAGCGCGGCGAGCACGCGCCCCCTGCTCGTAGGCGCTGTAAGCCGCGTCCCACTGTTCCAGATCTTCATATTCCTTGCCAATGGCATAGTGCAAGAACGGTTTGTCCGCGGGTGTGCATGTCTGAGCCGCCACCAGAGCTTCCAGTAACATCAGATGGTCTGTTGATCTTACCGTGCCAAGCCGCGATTTCATCCAGTGCGCCTGTGCTGCCTCCGGCTTTTCCGCCAGTACCGCATCAAGCGCAACGCCTGCCTCGTCCAATCGGCCCAGAAATATCAGGGCCTTTGCCCGACTCAGCTCAAAAACTGCGCTGTCAGACGCCTTCGCCGCCCTGTCGTAATATGCCAGCGCCTGATTTTGGTCGCCCAACAGGCTATGCACGGTGCCAATCGCATCGAAGACCACAGGGTCATCACAATCAAGTGCCGCCGCCTTCAACAAAGCCGCTTCCGCGTTGGAATATTGGCCGGAGGTTACAAAGGCGCGCGCCAACTGCGCCCAACCAGCCACATGGGTGCGTTCCAGCGAAACCACATTTTTGAAAGCCCGCGTGGCGGTGCCCCAGTCCCGGCTTTCAATGCCGATCAAACCAATCAGAAAATGGGCATCAACAGTTTTGGGCAAATACTTAAGCACCAACTGGCAGCATGTACCCGCTTCCTTAAAATCCTTACGATTCAGCGCGTCAAAGCCGCGTTTCAGGAATTTTTTGGCGTCATTTTGAGTGAACTGCTGTGGCATCATGCGACTATGCCCGGTAAATTTTCGACCATAAAGCCAAATTTCCTACATGAGCGATCAAATCTGGCTCAGAAACCAGCAATGTCTTTGAAACGTTCAAACGCCATACCTGTTACCAGCGCAGGTTTGCGCAACAAACGTCCGCCGGGAAAAGGCCGATGCTTCACGGCGTCAATCATCGCCAACCGTCTGTCATCACCGGTTATTGCCTCCGCGATCATATGCGCCGCGCCGTGCGATGCCGCAACCCCGTGGCCAGCGTATGCCTGCGCGAAATAGGTTCGCTGGTCCAGCCTGCCAATTTGTGGAATGCGGTTAAGGCCCACGCTCAGGTATCCACCCCACTGATAGTCAATTTTCACATCATTCAACTGGGGAAAAACCTTCAACATTTTCGGACGCATTTTTTTGACCAAGTCCCTGGGATGCAGCCCTGAGTATGTGGCAACACCGCCAAACAACATGCGCTTGTCCGCGGAAAGCCTGAAATAATCCAGCGCCCAGCGCTGATCACACACTGCGTGGTTGCCGGGCAATATTTCTGCGGCCAAATCATCCGAAAGTGGTTCTGTCGCAATGATATAGCTGCCCACCGGCAGCATTCTGTTGGCCAATTTGGGCACAAGATTGCCCAAATAGGCGTTGCAGGCCAGCACCACCTTGTCTGCGGTTACCCGGCCCCAGTCCATGTCCACCACAACAGTGTCATCTTTGTATTCCAGCTTGGAAACCCGTGCATCTTCGTAAATTTTTACACCCAGTTTCGCCGCTGCTGTTGCTTCGCCGCGCACCAAATTCAAGGGATGACAATGGCCCCAGCCATTATTTATCAGCCCACCGACAAACCGTTTGGAACCCACTACCGACGAAATATTGTCGCTGGTTACCAGTTCCAGCGTGTGTGGAAACCCACGGCTTTCCAGCTCGGACTTGGCATCAATCAGGTCTTTCATGTGGCGATTATTCATCGCTGCATCGAAATAACCCCAGGTCAGGTCGCAGTCGATGGCATATTTTTCCACGTTCCTGCGTACAATATCGACGCATTCAACACCCGCTTGCCACATGGTATCGGCTGCTGGACCAAATATTTTCGTATATTCATCAAATTCACCAAGGTCGGGCCCAAACCCGCCCAAAATCTGGCCGCCGTTACGTCCAGATGCACCCCAGCCAATGCTGTTTTGCTCCACCAACGCCACATCAATGCCTTTTTCAGCCAGCGCAAGAGCCGTGGCAACGCCGGAATAGCCACCGCCAACAACACACACCTCTGCGCGCACATTGCCCTCCATTCGGCGAAAGCCATCCGGGTATTTGTTGGTCGCCGCGTAATAAGACGGCGGCAATTGATCGGCATGAATTCGGTCACGTATTCTCATGGGGCTACTATCAACTCGGGAAACTAAATAATTCTTAAATATTGATCATAATCTGCGGCGGTTACCGCGCAGTGAAATTCTTCTTCTTCACTTTCCTTAACCTGCAGGTACAACTCGACAAAACGACCTCCAAAATAGTCGGCAAATACGGTGTCTGCCCGTAATGTGTCCAGTGATTTTTTCCAGCGTGACGGCAAAACATCCTTGAAATCAACCAAATCGAATTCACCCAGCGGAGCACCCGGGTCCAGCCTTTCCACCAGCCCGCGGTGGGCGCCCGCCAAAATTGCCGCCAGCACCAGATAGGGCGAGGCATCAGCCCCGCTGACCCTGTGTTCAAATCGCCGATTGGCTGTATCTGACATAGGCAACCGCAGCGACAAGCGGCGGTTATTTTCGCCCCAATTACGCACGACCGGCGCGAACCACTCGGCGTCAAACCGCCGGTAACTGTTGGCATTGGGGGCAAAAAACGGCGTGGCTGCTGGCATGGTATCCAGCAAACCGCCCAGCGCGTGCTTGAGGCGTTCCTCACCGTCATCAGCAGCGAAAATATTCTGCCCGTCATCGTTCAGCAGACTAACATGCGCGTGCAGACCGCTGCCCACCTCGTCGTAAAGCGGTTTAGCCATGAAGCTGGCAAGCAGGCCGTGACGGTGTGCCACCCCGCGGATTACCCGCTTCAGCATCATGGCTTCGTCGCAGGCCCGCATGGCGTCGGGCGAGTGGTTGAGGTTCACCTCAAACTGGCCGTTCCCGTATTCACAGACAAAATTGGTGACGTTAATGCCCTGTGCCAGCGCGGCTTGCTCAATTTCGGCCAAAAGCGGCTCGAAGTCCTTATAAACGTCCAGATTATAGCAGTTGGCGTCTTTCGCCTTCGGCATGCCGTTCGGGGGTGCCAGCGGCTGAGGGGGCTGGCTGTTCACCTCGAACAGGAAAAATTCATACTCGAAGGCCACCACCGGGGTTAAGCTCAACTCCAAAAGCTGCGCCAAAACCCGAGCCATAACGGTGCGCGGGTTGGCAAAAAAGGCAGCGCCGTCCTTGTCCCCATCACTCTTATCAACAGTCTCGACCATCACCTGAGCCGTTGGGCGTAGGGCCCAGGGTACTGGTTTAAGCGTGCCGGGCACCATCTGACAGCGCCGGTCCGGATCGCTGCCAAATTCGTCGAGCGTTAGCTCCGCGTTAGCACCGTTGGTGGTCAGGAAAGACGTAGTAATTGGAAAATACACCCCGCCATTGGCGATTTTGGCAAGAGTGTCAACAGGCACTTGCTTGCCGCGAAAAATACCGTTGATGTCAGCAATCAATATCTCGACAACCTGCGTGCCGGGATAGTCGCGTAAGTAATCGGCGATCTCCTGTTCAACAGTCATGCAAGAAAGGTCCTACTGCGTCAGATGGTTCTACAAATCATCTTTGAAAACAAATCACTGCTCCCCCATCGCAAACTCATGGCATTATAGTGCCGGGTCCTATGCGTTGGCAAGACGATATGGAGAAAACCCGGCTTATTTAACGTCATGCACCAAATTTAACGGCCTTGAAACCTCTGGGTATTTGTGGTCACT
>JAJFIT010000235.1 GCA_021774775.1 Alphaproteobacteria bacterium
TTCGTCATCGACCCAGCCCCGAATTTCAGCAACAACGCGGCTCGGAAAACGATCCATATGAGACGCCATCAACAAATAGCGGGCCTGGGAAATCAGTTTGCCCAGCCTTTCCGAGCGGTATTTCTCGGTCCGATACTCCGGATCAAGAAGCAATGTCGCCACTTCTGTGGCACCAACAAAGTCATTGGACAGTTGCAATAACTCAGTATCGACCCGCACCGGTGGTTCACTGCTGGTTTGGGTGTGATGCAAAATGCGGTAACTGTAAAAAGGCTTGTCGAGGCCAATGCCAACGATCAGTGCACTGGTGCCAGCGATATTGCCGGTTTCCAGGTCTTCAAGCAGCAATAAATAATGGCTCTGTTTACCAAGGTCCACCGGGTCCCTGAAAGCGGCCACAGAATGTTGAAGTCGCTCCGCAAATTTTTCTTCGGTGCTTGGGAATGTCGTCATGCCAGGCGCTTTATCGCGCGATAGCTTCATCAACCTGTCAAGATCATCCAGTCGTGCTGGTCGCACTACAAACATGGGATTTTCCTTCTTTTGTCTTCCGGGCAACTGAAGGGCCCCGGTCGCCTTCGGCTTATGGTAAAGCCTGAGGTCTGACACGAACAAGCGAGTGGTTCATGCCTTAGTGTTTGCCTTGGCGGCCAGGACATCGTCCAACAGACCGGAGGCAAAAGCAATTAGAATCAGAGCGGACAGTTTGGCGCGCTCTGCGAAACTGTCAACCAGAACAAATTCTTCGGCGGAGTGAATAAGTCCGCCCCGTACACCCAGAGTGTCTACATTAGGCAGGCCCGCCGCCGCAAGGTTATTTCCCTCGCAGCATCCACCGGTCGCCACATAGTTGATTGTAAGGCCCAGTTGGGCCCCACAGTGGGCGATGGCGTCCATCAACAGCTGGTTCGCATCTGATATGGCCTTGGGTGGTCGGTTGATACCGCCGTGCAGCGAAACAGAAAATCCATCCCGGGCAGAAAAACGCTCAACAATTTTGTCCAGTTCCGCCAGAAACCAACCGCTGTCGCCGGGTTCTTCAAGCCGGACATTGAACCGGCACACGGCTGTGTCCGGCACAACATTGGGTGCAACACCGCCGCTTATCACGGCAGGGTTAACCGTCAATCCGGGCCGACCGCCCGTTAGGGCCGACAGGTCTGCGATAATTTCAGCCAGCAAAACAACCGCGTTTCGCCCGTTAAAAAACTCGCGGCCAGCATGGGCGGCTTTGCCGTTCACCACGACGGCGAAGTTGCCGCTGCCCTTGCGCGCACCCGCCAGTGTACCGTCAGCCAGTGCGGGCTCGTAAGTCAGACCGATGTCGGCAGAAACCGCGCGGTCCGCAAGCACGGCGGCTGACGCCAGCGAGCCGGTCTCCTCGTCCGGTGACAAAAGAACCTCCCAGCTGGTAGAGGCGGCATGAGGCGAATTTTCAAAAGCACGCAACGCTTCCAGCATAACAATAATGCCGCCTTTCATGTCGGCGACACCCGGCCCGTTCAGGGTATTGTCATCAAGCCATACGGGCGTTTGAAACGGATGGTCAACGGCAAAAACCGTATCAATATGGCCTGTCATCAGCACGCGCCTGTTGGCATCTGGCCGCTTGAAAATGCGCACACAGCGACCATTGGGCGCAACCTCAACCACGCCCGCAGCAGTCACGCTTTCACCGTCTGGCAGGTCGATAAATTCAACTTCCGGCTCCAGGGCCGAAAATGCTTCCAGGATCAGACTTTCCATTCTGGAAATGCCGTCCAGGTTTCGGCTGCCGCTGTTGACCCTCGACCAGGCGGTAACAGTGTCCACCATCGTATCTTGTCGGGCATCAATGCCTGCTAACAGCTTTTGCACACCGGCTTGACTGGCAACGTCAAAAAATTTTTGCGTCATAATTGTCTCTTGTTGAACCTGCTTTATGCCCCAAAGGTCATGTGGATGCTTGAACCCGGAGGCAGCCAGAGTCAAATGCTAATCTTCGCCTCGCAAAAGACAATGTGCACCTTTCGCACCGACTCTATCAGGAACTGCCCGACAGGCAGCCTGCGAGGTATCTGCACTCAACGACCGTTGGCAAACAAACTAGGGCCTGAACTCAATTGCCGAGTGGAACTGTGTTGGAGCCAAAACGGGCCGTAAACAGGAGAAAAATGCAGATGATACGGGAGTATCGGCAAAGCTTTTCGACGTATTTACAGAATGTTTTGGGCCAACCCCTTGGGGCCGCGGCCAAATTGGCCATACTCGCGTCGAAAATTCTTTAAATAGATCACTATTTTTCATCTTTTTCTTCCTGGTCTGGCCAATTTTACCTGCGGCACAGCCCTCATCGGTAATTGAGTTCAGACCCTAAACTAACTATATAATGTCTGCTCGTCCCGTAGGCCAAACGGTTCGTCTCAACAACGTACACTGCGACAATTATGAAGGATACCGTGATTAAACTAAAGAAGTGACCAAACGACACCCCTGCCCAAAAATAGAGCCATAAAGGCCGATTTAGACAAACGGGCGACAATACAGCGAGGGATATAATGAAAGCACTGATAGTAGACAGCGAAGAGTTGTTCCGCCTTTCAATGAAAGAAGTGGTCTCTGTGGCTGCTTCCTTTGATGAGGTTATTGAAGCGAGCAGCGAATCTGAATTTGTAGCGAAAACTGCCCGGCATAACTCTTTGGACCTGGTGGTCATTCACCCGGCTTCTCTTGGGCAGCAAAACCCACCAACCGGAGTTGAAGAAGGCAGGAACTGCGTGAGCCTGATCAAACGATTGTATCCAAGCACGCCGATTTTGATCGTTACCGACACCCCCGACACCCGCGAAACATGGCAGGGCGCAACAACAGTGAACCGCAGCACCAGCATATCATCACTGATCAGCAAAATACGCCTTTCACTCAGCTTGCCCCAGGAAAGCCCGATGCGCTCCCACAGCACACCTGCAACTCCTGATGTTCGCGCCTTCATGAAAAACGATCTGCGCCCAACGGCTGAAAATGATGCCTCCTACGTTGATTTGGGCCGGTTGTCTTTCCGGCAAAAACAGATATTGGCCATGGCGGCTGACGGACTTCCCAATAAGGAAATCGCTGCTCGTCTTACCATTGCTGAAGGCACCGTAAAGGCACATATGCACGCTATTTTTAAAGTGCTCGATGTGTCCAACCGCACGCAAGCGGTGATTAAATACGGCGCAATTAACAGGGTCGGGCCGGCGACAATGACGCAAGGCCATCAACAGGCAATTTAGGGTCAGGACCCATTAGTATGATTGGTTCAGCAATCGTGAGTTTGAAGATGAAACAGGAGATACCATGCTGGAATAGTGGTGCTATTTCGAATGGTATCGACGCCTTTCCTCAAAAAAATCAC
>JAJFIT010000236.1 GCA_021774775.1 Alphaproteobacteria bacterium
GAGCTGTGTAACCGCTGTGCTGGTGCGGTTGCCACCTTCGATAGCCAAGCGGCGGGATAATGAGCGAAACCCAACAAACATCCGGTGGATATGTCCGTCGCGGCCTGCTTGCTGTCGCAGCGTTGGTTGTAGTTGATCAGCTGTCCAAATGGTGGGTGCTTAACATATTCAACCTGCCCGCAAAGGGCTCGGTTGAGATACTGCCGTTCTTCAGCCTGTCCATGGTCTGGAACAAGGGCATTTCCATGGGCCTGTCGCTGGGTGACGCGCTGGGCAAATGGGGCATCATCGTGCTAACGGTTGTTATCAGCATATGGCTGCTTTTTTGGCTGCGCAAATGCGACCGCAAGTTTGAAGCAACCGCGCTCGTGCTGATCCTCAGCGGTGCAATGGGCAACTTGATCGACCGGTTCATTCACGGCGCAGTTGTAGACTTTATCCACCTGCATGCTTTCGACTATAACTTCTATGTTTTCAACATTGCCGACAGCGCCATTACAATCGGCGTCATCCTGCTGTTGATTGATGGCTTGCGGGATGGACGTAAAAGCCTTAAAAAAACCTCAAAGGAAGGCCACCTTGATGGTGACCACCCCTGATACTGACCTCTTGGGAGAAAACCAATGAAAGCCATTCGGCTGTCTGTTTTATTGTTATCAACTGCCGCGCTGACAGCGTGCGGCAACGGCAAGAATTCCCCGGATGAATTTGCTGTGGTTAACCGTCCACCGCTGGTTGTTCCGCCAGAATCGGACCTTCGCCCGCCGCGCGCCGGCGAGCCCAAAGCACAGGACATGGACCCCGGCCGCCGTGCTTTTGAAGCCCTGTTCCCGGGCAAGAAATACGAGCCATCACCACCAAAAAGCAAAGGCGAGCAAGGCTTGCTGGCACGCATTGGTCGCGGCGATCCTGATGTTCGCTCCAACGCGGGCCAAAGGAAACTGGATGTGGTTAAAAAAACTGTCATCCTTGCTGATCTGCTGGACATGGGTGAGCGCCAGCTGCGCCCTGACAATGTTGAGGTTGACCGCGTGAGCACGGGTTCAGGCTCCTAGCCAAACCCCAGCTCGTATCAGCCAGAAACCAAAAAAGCACCCATTAGGGTGCTTTTTCTTTTTCGTCTCATGTATCTTGAGCTGTCGCGGCTCCTACGGAAACAGATGTGCTCGGTAGGTGTCCTCAAGCACCATGTGATTTGACCAGAACGGCCTTGGGGTTTTGCCCTCAAGAATATCAATCATAATCGCCACATGCGCGTGCCAACCCGCGGAAACGCCGATCAATGTCTCGTTATCGAACAGTTTGCGGTGTGTCAGCGTCAACCTGACCTTATCGCCTACCTCCACAAGCTCAAAAGTAACTTCCGATTCCCCCTCTTCTTCGCTCCATGTATAGGAAAGAAGATGCGGGGGCTCCACCTCCAATATATGACCATGCATGGTGGCCCCGCTGTCGCAGATATCCTTGTATTTTTCCGGTGTTTCCTCTTTTTCAGGCGACAGATCGTCATGACCAAAGACCAATTCCACCTCGCCGCCCACACGCAGGTCCATATCTCCGGCTGCGATCCATTGTTTGCGTTTTTCAGACTCGGTCAAAAATGCCCAAACGCGGTCTATCGGTCCCGGCAACATGCGCTCAAGCACCAATGTTGCGGGCGCGACAAGCTTACCCAGCGCATCATTCATCGTTGGCATGATCTATCCCTTTTTTATCGTTGGCCGGCTCTGGCAAACTATCCGCCAGCCGGTCAGGGTCCAGCAGCAAAGCGGCTTCCAGGGCATCAAGGCTTTTGTTCCAAAAGCATTCATAAACCTGCAACCAATCCCGTGCGGCACGCAGCCGTTCCGGTGACAGTTTGCAATGATGCACCCTGCCCACAACTTCACGCTCAATAAGCCCGGCTGCCTCCAGCTTTTTCACATGTTTGGATGCTGCCGCCAGCGACATATCATAAGGCCGGGCCAAATCACTGATGGTGCTGGCCCCGCCGCCAAGCGCAATTAACATGCCGCGCCGGGTTGGGTCTGCCAGCGCTTGAAAAACTGCGTCCAAATGTTTTGATGTATATTCAACCATGTGGTTTACTATAAGTAAGCGCACACCATTGTCAACCAAAAGGTTGAATATTTTTCCCCAATGATGAAACGAAGATGAAACAGCGATGAAAATTCGCCATCCACCGCTTCCAACTCTCCTCCAAGGCTGATACGGTGACGCCATGACGTCACCAGAGCGAAATCAATTGCCAACCAAGGCAGGCATTATCCATCTATTGTCCGAGCGAACCATCAACCGCATCGCTGCTGGCGAAGTTGTGGAGCGGCCTGCCAGTGCGGTTAAAGAACTGGTGGAAAACGCCGTTGATGCGGGTGCAGCGCGTATCGATGTGGTGCTGCGCGACGGCGGGCGTGACCTTATTCAGGTAAAAGATGATGGCTGCGGCATGAGTGCAGAAGAGCTGTCACTTTCAGTTGAGCGCCACGCCACGTCCAAGCTGAAGGACGAGGACCTTGTCAATATCTCCTCGCTTGGCTTCAGGGGCGAAGCCCTGGCGTCCATCGGTGCTGTTGCCCGCTTAAGCGTCACCTCACGCGCTGACGGCGCTGATGATGCCTGGAGCGTGATAGTTGACGCCGGGGCCAAGTCCAAAGTGTCGCCCGCCCCGCTATCCGCTGGCACCACCATCGAGGTGCGCGATCTTTTTTATGCCACCCCTGCCCGGCTCAAATTCCTGAAAACCACCCGCACCGAATACGCACAGGCGTCAGATGTGATGAAGCGGCTGGCGATGGCCCACCCGGAAGTAGCTTTCAGCCTGTCGGACGGCGACCGCACCACTTTCAGGGCACCACCTGTCGCCAATTTGGTTGGTGATGCGCGCCTTGAACGGCTGGGCGCAATTCTGGGCAAGGACTTCCGCGAAAATGCGCTGGAAATTGACGCCGAGCGCGAAGGCATGCGCCTTACCGGATACGCGGGCCTGCCCACCTACAACCGCGGCAACGCCCAGCAGCAATATTTGTTCGTCAACGGCAGACCGGTGAAAGACCGCATGCTGAACGGTGCCGTGCGCGGCGCATACCAGGACTATCTGGCCCGCGACAGGCATCCGTCGCTGGCGCTGTTTCTGGATGTACCGGCCAGTTTTGTTGATGTAAATGTGCACCCGGCCAAAGCCGAGGTGCGCTTCCGCGATGCGGGCATGGTGCGCGGACTGATTGTCTCGTCATTGCGGCACGCCCTGTCTGCCGCTGGCCACCGTGCCTCCACCACTGTCGCTGATGCGGCACTTGGTGCCATGCGGCCCCATACCGGCGGCCCGGCGATGCCGTGGGCAAGGTCCGGCGAGGGTGCACCCAACCTGCCGCGTGGTTTCGCGGATGTGGTGAACCAGATATATTCGCCAGATCAGCATATGCCGGGCCCAAATTCAGGTATTGGCGGTTTTGGCGAAAACGAACAGATGGGTTTCGAGACCCGCGGCGAGATGGCTGCGCCCAGCGCGCGCGGTGTTGAACAGTCAGCTTACGGTGCTGTTGACCCCGCCACCCAAAATTACCCACTTGGTTCCGCGCGCGGGCAAGTGCATGCAACCTATATTGTCAGCCAAACTGCAGACGGGCTGGTGATTGTGGATCAGCACGCCGCGCACGAGCGGCTAGTATACGAGCGCATGAAAAAACAGATCGCAGCAACCGGCGTTGCCCGCCAAGCCCTGTTATTGCCGGAAGTGGTTGAGCTGGAAGAAGCACCCGCCGCGCGGTTGCTGGCCCGCACCGACGAGCTGGCAGCGCTGGGGTTGATCGTTGAACCCTTCGGCGACAATGTGGTGATGGTGCGCGAAGTGCCCGCCATGCTGGGCAAGCTGGACGTGAAAGGGCTGGTGCGAGACCTGGCCGACGAGCTGACCGAGCTGGATGAAGCACTTTCGCTCAAGGAAAAACTGGAAGATGTGTGCGGCACCATGGCCTGCCACGGCAGTGTGCGCGCCGGACGCCGATTAACCGTCGACGAAATGAATGCGCTGCTGCGCGAAATGGAAGAAACCCCGCATTCGGGCCAGTGCAATCATGGCCGCCCCACCTATGTGGAACTGAAGCTGGCTGACATCGAAAAGCTGTTTGGCCGGCGCTGAGGAATGGTTATCACCATTTCATCTTTGGTTAATCCGCCTAAGTGAGATTATAACCAATTATCAGGCTGCGCTTCCTGCCTTAATACACGAAGTATTTCAGGGTGTTTGTTTAAAACACTGTAAAATACGGCGTGTGCACCAACATTCAGACGGTGAATGCCCTGTCCTAATTCACTTTGTTTCACACCAATTTTAGGCAGTTCCCCTATTCGCTCAAACACTTCATATAGGGTGTTTAGATAAATATCTGCTTGGGCTTCACCCCAGACAGAATGGCCAGTGTAATATATTTCTACTAAATCCTGTTTTGCATCTGTGGTTAACTTGTAGCTTCTCACAGCTTGGAATTTGGGCTGGCATTCGGGCTCAAAGCTTCCCTTTTGATATCTTCAAGTGTGGCATCGCTGAAATTACCGGCCTTTGCGGATGCCAATCCCTTTTCGACTTCAAACCTTATATACTCTATTTGCGCCAGCCGTTCTTTCTCTCGCCTCAGGGCATCACGAACGACCTCGCTTTGATTGTTAAAATCACCATTTTCTACTTGCTCTGCAACAAAATCTTCCAGGTTTTTACCAAGTGAAACATTCATATTTCTACCTCCTATCACTTGGCGGATGATACCATTAATAACAATAGATAGCAATATTTGACATAAACAGGCTCATGCCTGTTGGCAGGTATTTTATCAAAACAGGTTAGCCGTCAGCCGACCTATTCCTTAACCGTCACCGTCTTCAACTCAATCGGGCCACTAAACGTGGCGGTCTTCACATCGCCCAGCCCTTCGATGTTCACCGTATTGGTCTGCTCGGGCCACACATCGCGCAGGGCATTGTGTTTGATGGTCAAGTCACTGATACCGACCGTTATCGGGGTTTCCTGATACACCCAGAAAAATGCCCTCTCGATCTCAAAGCCGACCGCAGACAACGGCAGTTCCACATCACCGTTTTTCAGCGCAAAACGCTCACCAACATAGTCAGCAAATATGCTTTGGCTTTCCCCGTCACTGATAATATCTGCGTTTCTGCCGAATATTTGCCGTACTGCGTGCTCGGCGTCATGCAGATAAAAGCGATGCATCACCTCAATATTGCCCGTGCGCGGGTTAAATAACACTTTGGTAATGGCTGCTTTCTGCTGATGAGCGACGGCGGGCACAGTGGCTGCACCCGCCGTGATCAGGATAAAAAGCCCAAAGGCCAGAAAAATTCGCCGAGAAACTTGCCGAAAAAACATCTGCGGCATTAGTCTTCTTTCTCATCCTTTTTGGGCTTGGTTTTGATGTCCTGCATAATATCGCGGCTAACCTTCGCCTTTGATTTCGGCGACTTGAACGCTTCGATGCGAGACGGAATGATGCGGCGCGGGTAATAGTTATTTTCCACGTCCACATCAGCGGTTTCCCATTTGGGGTCAACCAGAACCTGTGTCAGCTCCTTGTCGGTCACGATTAGTTTCTTAACCGCATCCGGTGTCCTGCGCCAAATTTCAGCCGGAATATGCATGGTCTCGCTGCTACCGTCTGCAAAAGTCAGCTCCAGGATGATCGGCATAACCAAACCACCTTCGTTGGTGAAATCGAGAATATAATAATTCTTGTTTTCCTCCAGCGCGCGATCCAACGCCTTGCGTTCCCACGGGTCAAGGCCTTTCAGGAAGTCCTGGTAGCTGTTGCGCTCTTTATTGGTGACAGTGAAGCGGTC
>JAJFIT010000237.1 GCA_021774775.1 Alphaproteobacteria bacterium
AATTCTTCATTAGATCGGGGCTAGTGTCCGATATAGGGACAGGTGGCTGGAAAGCAAAATTACCTTTTCCGACTGATACAGGTGCAACTAAAAGTTTGAGGTAAAATTATGGCCGTTGATTTGGGTATGCCGATCCTGATCGTCGACGACTACAAGACAATGTTGCGTATCGTACGCAACCTATTGAAGCAGCTTGGCTTCAACAATGTAGATGAGGCGACAGACGGTGCCATGGCGCTGGAAAAATCGCGCGCGAAACCATATGGGTTGATTATTTCTGATTGGAACATGGAGCCTATGACCGGCTACGAGTTTCTGAAGGAAGTTCGTGCGGACAACCAACTTAAAGACACACCATTCATAATGGTGACTGCAGAATCAAAAACCGACAATGTTGTGGCGGCAAAGAAAGCAGGCGTGAACAATTATATTGTGAAGCCGTTTAACGCAGCGACGTTGAAAACGAAACTGGTTGCTGTTCTCGGAGATTTCTGATGGTGGATGGCGGTCTTTCCAAACAAATCGGGATGCTGGTCGATAATCTGCGCAAGCAGGATACGGCTACAATGTCGTTGACTGATGTTGCTTCGGTCACTGAAGTGCTGATCAGCACGACTAATATGTTTCACAAGTCTATCGACACATCGATTTACCGGGAATGCCGCGCGTTGAGCGATTATATCGCTAATGCGCGAAAGGAAATTGCCTCCCTGCAACCAGTTGACCTTGAAAGTGCTCGCATTCCAAGGGCGGGTCTTGAGCTGGATGCAATCGTTCAGCAAACTGAGACAGCGACCAATACAATTATGGAAGCTGCCGAAGAGATCATGGGCGCCGACACTGAAGACCATGAAGCATATCAGGCAACCACAATGGACGCAGTGATGCGGATATTTGAGGCTTGTTCGTTTCAGGATATTACCGGTCAGCGGATATCCAAAGTTGTGCAGACATTAACGCATATTGAAGAGCGTGTGTTGGAACTGCGTAACCTGATGGGCATTACCGCCGAGGATATTCAGGAAGCGATGGATGAGGACCAACCAACCGGGGATGCCGCGCTTCTGTCTGGCCCGGCGCTTGACGGAGAGGGCATCGACCAGACCGCGGTTGACGAACTTATGGATGGCGGCGATTCGCCAGAAGCTGCGCCAGCGCCAACTTCAGCTTCGGCACCGGCACCCAAACCCCAACCCAGGCCCGAACCACCCAAGCCCGTGCCCCCCAAGGCGGTAAACCCGGCGCAGCTTGACGCTATGTTCGCTGAGGATTTTGACCCGGTTGCTGACCTTGAGGCCAAGCAGAAGGCTGATGCGTCCGCGCCGAAGCCAGAAGCAGCACCAGCGCCGACTGCTGAAAAAGAGGTTCCTGGGGCAGAGAAAGAATCTGGGAAAGAATCTGGGAAAAAACCTGAGAAAAAACCCGAAGCAGAAGTCAAACTTGGCGGCGGCGAAGAAGTTAGCCAGGATGACATTGACGCCTTGTTTGGCTAAGTCGTGGTTCGGCTGAAAACTTCTAGTCAGTGCCCGGTGCCAGGTGGTTAGCGCAATAAGCACCTATCCTCCGGTCCGGTTACCCTTACCAGACTAATTTGTGCATCAACCAGTCGGGAACCGGTTTGCCGTTACCGTATATTTCGTGAAAATCTGAAGGTGCAAGCGCGCTGTCCTTGCATGCAGCTAACGTGGCTTGCCATTCGCCCCGGTGGATGCCGCCAGCGATGAACAGGCTATGGAACCCTGCCGCGTCTGCACCGGCGATATCAGTTTGCAGGCTGTCGCCGATCATTAAAACCCTGTCACCAGCCACCGCGCTCAAACCGGCTTCGTCGACACAAGACAGCAAGGCTTCAGGCATGGGTTTGCCGAACCACTGTACAACGCCGCCCATATCTTCATACAGGTCGGCCACCGCACCGGCGCAGGCGTATAGGTCTTCGCCCACATGTACCACTCTGTCAGGGTTGGCGCACAGCAGCGGCACGCCGCGGTCGCGGGCTCCAGCCAGCAGGCTTCGGTGCATTTCAATGTCTCGAAAATCCAGATCAGTGGCCAGGATAACCTCGGCGTAGTCCGGGTGATCGACCAGATCAACCGACAGGCCTTCAACCGTATTGTGATCGCTGTCAGGACCCAGATGATAGAGCCTTGCGCCGCTGTATTCGTCGCGCACTGCGTCCCGGGCAAGCCCGCCAGATGTCACAAGCAGATCGGTCAACTGCCGGGGCACCCCCATTTTTAATAGGAGGCTGCGAACGTGATAGCGTGGCCGCGGTGCGTTAGACAGAAACACCGTTGCCACACCGATTTCCCGCAGCTTCAATAGGGCGTCGATAGCACCGGCGTGCGCGGTGACACCGTTATGCATAACCCCCCAAAGGTCACAGATCACAAGCTCGAACTGACCGTCAAGCTCTGACAGATGCTGGATTCGGCGAACGGGTGTGTTCCGGCCAACGCCGCCATCACTTGCCTGATCATCGTCGTTGTTAGCACGCTTGTCAGCGCTTACGGCTACAGTTGGGCGGTTCATGGTGATGTAGGGCTTTCACACAGCTACAGGTTACAGATCAGAATCCATTTCGTCGGCAGCGATAGGTTCGCCGAACAGATAGCCCTGCGCAAGCTCAATTTGGTTGTCCAGCGTTTCGATAACCATTTCCTCGGTTTCTATTTTGCTGGCGATCAGCTGCATGCCCCGGCGGGCCAGGTATGATTTTTGTTCTTCAATCTCGCCGGGTTCCGGATTGGCCGCCGAGATATCGGCAAGGTCTGCTTTAATGTAGCGGAAATGGTTGCGTTCCAGTTCGGCAAAATCCTGCTCAAAGTCAGTCACCAGGTCCATGGAAAAGCCAAAGCCCTGTTTGCCCAGCAAGCGTAGTTTGTCGACGGTTTCTTCCTCCAGCGACAAATAATCATCCTGTGAAATTTCGAACACCATCCGGTTGGCAAAATCCCGGTTTGAAATCATGAAGTCGACGAATTGCGGCAAAAACTCGTTGTCCGAGATGGAGTAGCGCGACATATTCAGGAAAAATCTAATATCCGGACGTCGTTTACCCAGTCGCCGAACCAGCTGAACCAGGCGGAACAACAACAGATTGTCGATGGTGCCTATAAGCCCTTTGGTTTCTGCCACCTTCATATATTGGCGCGGCAATACAACGCGGCCTTCTTCGTCGCGAACCCGGGAAAAACACTCAAAATGAGCGGTTTTCCGGGATGGTAGCGAAACCATCGGCTGCAAATACAGATCAACCCGGTTTTCTGAAAGCGAGCTTTTGATCACCGACAACAGTTGGTCTTCGCGTTTTATCAATCGGATTGGTGCGCGTGGTTTGCCGGTGCGGGTTCTCCGCTGGGCGGGTGCTGGTTTTTTCGCGGGCGTATTGGCCGTGGTTGCCTTAGCGGTTTTTGGCTCGCTGGCGGGTTTAGCTGGTTTTGGCGTGGCTTTCGGAGCTGCAGCAATGGCCTTGTCTTTCGCGGAGACTTGAGGTTTGCCTGCTTGCTTGTCAGCTGTATCTTTGCCGCCACCAGCTTCTTTGTTCGCGGCACTGTCATCCGTGGCGTTTTCTTCGGCGTTCCCTCCGATATCTGATTCGGCGTCACGATCATCGTCAAATTCTGGCGTGTTTGGCTCGGTGTCTTCAACCTCAGCGTCACCGTCGTCGATGACCACCAGTGCCGCCTCTTCGGGAGCTAAACCCAGTTCTTCAATTTCCTCGGCGGTCATCTGGTCGTCAGGATCGGGGGCAGGATCTGCCGCTTGGTCCACCGGCCTGTCACGCTTTTTGGTGCCCCCGCCAGATTTTTTCCCGCGGGTTTCCTTTTGCATGACCTGTAGCAAAAATTCCTGCAGCATTTTTAATTCAGATACCAGTTTCTTGTCTTTTTCGTCGCCTTTTTCCGACTGTTCGCTGACCGATTCTGTAACGTCAGCAACATCCTCTCTCAGCTTCAGTACCAGTTTTTCAATTTCCTCGACCCGGTGCATGTCAATGGTATCGACCTTGTCTTTTGCGCCGCGGAAGAAAGTGGCCTGAATTTGCCACGCCACGACAAAAACAAAACACCCCGCCAACATCGCGCCCGTTGTGCCAACGCCGAATAACGACATGGAAACCGCCGTAGCAGTGCCGAAGACGGCGTAGGAAACCAGTAAGAGAATTTGCGTAACCGCACTCATGTCAGTGATCGCTTTCCGTCAGAATCATGCTGAATTTTATTTTCCATCCGTGGCCTGTCACTGCAGCAAGCAAGACCAGCCGCCAGTTTACGCCGTGGGTTACGGCGCAGCACCACCAATGCGCTTTTATGCCACCAACAATATATCATTGCCAACATGATGACATATTGCCTTAATAAAGTTAACACTTTGTGATGGAATTTACTCAAATTTCCCTTACATTATGGCATGTTAAAATGAAAATAGCCGGGTGCGAGCCCGTAGTATTCACTGAGGGAGTTAGCTGATGAAGAAGTTTTTACTGGGCGTTGTGGTTCTGGTTGGCATAATCGGCGTTCTGGTGTTCACCCAACTGGATGCAATGATTAAATCCGGCGTGGAGACAGCGGGACCAGACGTGTTGGCGGTAGATGTTTCTGTCGGTAATGTTTCCATATCGCCTTTCTCCGGTAAAGTAGAAGTTACTGATTTTGCAATTGGCCAGCCAGAGGGCTTTGGCGATGGTCCGATGGTGCAATTGGGCGAATTTAAAATGAAAGTTGAGACCGGCACACTGATGGACGATCATATCATTGTGGACGAAATCATTATTGACCGGCCAATGTTTGACGCCAGAGTGATTGGTAGCCAATCCAACTTTCAGGCGTTGCAGGAAAAGTTGGAAGCCAGTGCCGACGATGAGACCGTGGGCGGCGAGGAATTGACGCTTACAATCCGGCGCCTGGCGGTTAAGTCGCCGCAGATTTCCGTGCAGAAAGACGGTTTGCTTAGTGTTGATAAAGATATTGCGCTTGCAGATTTTACCCTGACCGAACTGGGTACCGATGAGAAAGGCTTGTCTCCGAAAGAGATTGCCCGTCATTTGATGGACACGCTGCAACCCCAAATCACCAAGGCGCTTATCGCGGCTGGTGCCAGCGACAAGATAAAAGGCATTGCCAAGGACGCGCGCGGCGAACTGGAGGAAAAGGCTGGCAGCCTCCTCAAAAAATTGCGGAAAAAGAACTAAATCCACGAGCATAACACGCGCACAATTCGTACAGAAATAGGCCTTGGGTCAAATACCATTTGATTTATGGACGTATCGGTCCAATATTCTTGCCATCGTCCCGATAAGTTTGGGGGTCGTTAGTTTGGGCATCGTTAGCGGAGATCACTATGAATCTGGAACAAATTACTGAAGAAATGCGCACACGTGTAGGTGCTCATTCGCCGATATCAGCAATCATCAAATTTGATTTTGGTGACGACGGCATTGTCAGAATCGACGGAAAATTATCACCCACTGTTATTGACAATGATGACAGCGAAGCCGATTGCACCGTGAAAGTGACAATTGAGAATTTCCTCAAGATAGCGCAAGGCGACCTGAACCCACAGATGGCCTTCATGACAGGAAAAATTCGTGTTGAAGGCGATATGAGCCTGGCATTGCAGTTGGGATCAATTTTAGGCTAGCTGAGATAAGGGGCCATCAATGTTGGATCGTTTTCGCTCGATAGCTATCGGCCTCAGCGTGATCGTTGTTGTCGCGCTGGTCAGCCTGTATCTGGTTGTGCAAATTGGTGGCGGCGAAGATATATTCGGGGAGAGCGAAGGCAGTCTGCCACCAGTTCAGTTTGCCCAGTTGACCTACAACGCGGACGATGCCGGATATTTGTTATGCCCGCAGAGTGCCTGCGATGTGGCGGTTCCGGACGGCGTTTCGCCGATATTTTCGGTTGATCAGGGCCGTCTGCGTCAATTGCTCGTAGACTTTGCCGATAGTAACCCGACAGTGAATACTTTTCGGTTTGATCTGCAGGCCAATCAGTTTGACTTTACAGAAAAGATGCCGGGCCAGCCGTTCCCGGCAGTTGTGACGGTAAAAATTATAAAATTGGACGCTTACAGCTCGACCATTGCTATCTATAGCCGCCAGCCGGTTGGCAGTAGCGACAAAAGCGATCATATGGCACGCGTGACACGGTGGTTGAGAGTTATTCTGGAAGCCGCAGGCGGCACCGCATCCTGATCACGCAGATGTTTCGCCGATGCGTGTGGTCGTTGGACGGCTGGACAATAATGCTAAACTGATAGTCTCCAGAACGCTGCTTTGCGAACGGCTATAACTGTTCAATGCCTTGTCCAAAACTGACTTGTCAGCAAAAGAAGACTGGTCTTCCTGAGTGCGGGTTTCGGCAAGAATAAGCTGGCTGCCTTTTGACAACAAACCGTTGCCGGGCTCGGCGGTGGCCAGTTGTTGGGTTGCCGCTTCCTGATCGTTGGTGACAGTGATTTGTTTGGTAAATGCAAAATTGTTGGAACCGGGCGCAGAAACTTGACGCAGAGCATCCGCGCGCGACCGATGGTTGGCGCCGTTTGAACGCGCCGTTGTATTGCTGCTGGCAATCGAAGTTGCAGCGATTGTTGCATCTGCCATATTGGCACCCATTTTTACCCAGCTTCACCTTAACTGATGGCGCTTAAAAGACACGTTAATAAATGATTAAAATTTTAACTATCTGGGCGGGCGAGGGCTGCGTGGCCGGTAAGGTGCCTGTGAAGGTGATACAAAAAACAGCACAATTAAGCCAAATTGCTATGGGCTTATGTGACATTCATGACTAGAAAGCCGCACAGCCATGTGCTATCGCTCGCTTCAAACGTGGCTGCGTGACTGTGTCGATAGTTTTTGGGAGAGAGCATCAACATAGCGCCGAGGGCCTGAATTATTAACTTTCAATGAGTAATTACCCGTTATGGATACTAACACGCTCGCGATTTATGTTCACGAACTTCGCAATCAATGCCTGCATACCGAGGCTTCTTTTAATCTTTTTAATCAGGCGATGAACAGCCAGGCTGGCCCCGGTGTTCTTTTCGCCAGCCAAATGATTTTGATGCCCGCAAGCCAGCTTGCCGCTTTGCTGTGGCCAACCCGCGCTCGTTCGCGTGGCCGAGGTGAAGCGCTGCGCAAAGTTTTGCAGCTGCAGGAAAAGCACGCACTGAATGATCGGCGTCTGGCGGAACTGTGGGAACGCACTGACCAGAAGACAGAAGAGTGGGTCGGAGCGACCAGGGGACAGCAGGTCGTATTCGATTTTGTTGGTGATTTGAAGACTTTGGGCGACGGTAATACCTCGGAAAACTGTATATACCGTGCCTATAGTACCGATACCCGCGTGTTTTATTATCAGGGTGTTGGCTATAATTTGCAGGCGATTGCCGATGCAATTTCAGACGTGGCTGGCCGAGTGAACGGTGTTTACCGTCAGTTGTTTCCGGACTTGGCCAAGGCAGATGATGAAGCGCGGGCTAAAGCACAAGCCGCGCAACAGCAAGCGGCGAGCGTTGCTCCAGCGCAAAGCAGCAATGTTGAGGCTGAAACCCAGGCATTTCAGGCGCCGGCGGCAAAGGCACCTGAAGTAAAGACGCCAGCGGTCAAAAAGCCAGCTGCGAAAAAACCGGCCCCAAAGAAGCCTGCCGCTAAAAAGCCAGCTGCAAAAAAACCAGCTGCCAAGAAAACCGCAGCAAGGAAATCAGCGAAACCAAAAGCCAAGTAGCTTTTCTGTCTTGCCGGTTTGTCTGGCCTAGTGCCGCATTTGCCAAGTTGGTTTAATTTTTGTAAAATGCGCCCGAGAGAAGACATTTGGAAAAATATCGCGCAGATATCCAGATTAATTATTGTTATGGACGAAATATTGTTGAGTAGGACTGATCATATGAAAAAGGCTCTTTTTGCTGCAGCAGGCTTTATGGTTGCGGCGGCAAACCCTGCGCTCGCTGCGGATTGTGGCCAACCGCCAATTGATGCGCCAACCGTACCAACCGGTGATAGGGCAATTACAGCCACTGAGGTCCGTCAGGCCCGAGACGCTGTGTTGGCCTATTCTGGCGAAGTGGATAAATTTATCGGATGCATGGATCGCCGTGTGACGCAGATTGCACCTTATATGACCAAAGAGCAGCTGGCCCGGCGTCAGGAAGACATTGACGGTCTTCATAATCAGCGGCGGGATCTGCAGATTAAGTTGAACGAGGCT
>JAJFIT010000238.1 GCA_021774775.1 Alphaproteobacteria bacterium
GCCCGGGTGAAAAAGCGCGCGTAAAGCAAATGTAAAATCGCATGTTCAACCCCGCCGATATACTGGTTTACCGGCATCCATTCATCAACAACCTTGCTGCCAAACGGCGCGTCCGCATCCGGTGTGCAAAAGCGCATAAAATACCAGCTGCTGTCGACGAATGTGTCCATGGTGTCGGTTTCGCGCCGCGCCGCCTTGCCGCAAGACGGGCATTCGGTGTTTTTCCAGGTCGGGTGATGCTCCAAGGGGTTGCCCGGTGTGTCAAACGACACATCGTCCGGCAGCTCAACCGGTAGGTCATCAGCTTTAACAGGCACCACACCGCAGGTGTCGCAGTGGACAAACGGGATCGGCGTTCCCCAATATCGCTGGCGCGACACGCCCCAGTCGCGCAGGCGGAAGTTGACCATGCGCTCGCCCCAGCCATCTGCTTCAGCGCGGTCAATCACCGCGGCTTTAGCAGCATCAATGTCCATGCCGTCCAGAAAACGCGAGTTATACATGGTGCCTGTACCAGTGTAGGCCTCATCGCCGATAGCATAAGCGCTTGCGTCCTCGCCTTCCGGCAACACAATTGGCAAAACCGGCAGCTTGTATTTGCGGGCGAAGTCCAGATCGCGCTGGTCACCGGCCGGGCAGGCGAAAATGGCACCGGTGCCATAGTCCATCAAAACAAAGTTTGCGATGTAAACCGGGAGCTTCCATACGCCGTCGAACGGATGGGCAACAGTCAGGCCGGTATCAAACCCGCGTTTTTCCGCTTTTTCGATCGCTTCTTCAGTTGTTCCGCCCGAACGGCATTCTTCGCAAAAGGCCGCAAGCTCAGTATTCTCTTTAGCGAGCGCAACCGCCACCGGATGATCGGCCGATATGGCGCAGAAACTGGCACCAAAAATCGTATCTGGGCGGGTAGTATAAACCGGCAATTTTTCACCGGTCTGGTCGATGACAAAATCAAATTTAAGGCCTTCAGAGCGGCCAATCCAGTTTTCCTGCATCAGGCGAACTTTGTCGGGCCAGCGGTCAAGCGTGCCCAATCCGTCAAGCAGCTCGTCGGCAAAATCGGTAATTTTCAGGAACCACTGCGACAGCTGTCGGCGTTCAACTTCCGCGCCCGAGCGCCAGCCCTTACCGTCGATGACCTGTTCGTTGGCCAGCACTGTGTTATCAACCGGGTCCCAGTTGACCCAGCTTTCCTTGCGGTACACGAGGCCCGCATTGTAAAAGTCGATGAATATCTGCTGTTCTTTACCGTAATAGGCGGGATCGCAAGTGGCTATTTCCCGGTCCCAGTCTACGGCGAGGCCAACATGTTTGAGCTGCTGGCGCATATTGGCGATATTGTCATAAGTCCAGTCTGCGGGGTGGACCTTGCGTTCCATCGCTGCGTTTTCCGCTGGCATGCCAAAGGCATCCCAGCCCATAGGGTGTAATACCTCGTAGCCCTGCGCCCGGCGATAGCGCGCTACCACATCACCCATGGTGTAGTTACGCACATGGCCTACATGAATACGGCCCGAAGGATAGGGAAACATCTCCAGCACATAATATTTTTGCTTGTCGGACGAGCTGTCTGTCTGGAAGGTTTTACCTGTTTCCCAGATTTTCTGCCATTTCGCTTCCGTTGCTTTTGCGTTGTAACGGGACATGCTGGTCTCTTAACTGTGATGGTTTAACCGGGCGGTACCGCATAGATTACGGCGGCCCATTGTTTAATTATCCGGGTTTAATTATCCGGGTTTAGCTATCTGCAGCAATTTTCAAAACGCGGGCGCGCGACAGGATCGCCTCTTCGATCTGAAGAACGGTCGCCGCCTGCACTGGCACCGTAAGCCATGCACCGGCTTTGCGCTCCTGGCGCACCACATTTACCTTAACACCGTCGGAGCGAAGCTGTTCGGAGCGAAAATAAACCGCAACCTTTACCCGCTCGTCAGGGGCGTCGGCGGTTGAATACCAGTCAGTGATGATAGCAGCAGAGCTTGGGTAGGCGTTGTCGATGGGCATGAAGGCGAGCGTATCAAGCGTTGCTGTCCACAGGTAGCCGTTGACGCCAATGGCAGTGGTAATAGGGCCAAGTTCCGGGTCTTCATCGCTGCCAAAAATACCGCAGGCAGTTATCATTAATCCGAGGGTCATGGTCATCGCTATACGCGCAAGTCGAATCATGGCTGGTCCCGCTCTCTTTTTCCAAATTTGTTTTCATGTCGCCAACAAATATCAATCGGCTTTTATTCAATTGCGCCTTATAGCGACCCAAGAAGGCGCTGACCAGCCCGAAAAACGGTCAAATAGTGGCGGCAGAGACACATCTTATCGCAAAATTCTCACAAGGACTTGCGAAGTTTAATAAATTATCCATACCTTATAGGTAGGGTAAATTAGACCCAAGCGGTAAACCGAGGCAAAATTGAAGCATGAACAGGCTTGTAAAATACGGATTGTCGGCGCTTGCGATAGCAAGTGTATCAGTGGCTTCTGCCGCTGACGATAAGACGCGTTTCGAGTCGAGTGGGTTCCTGCAAAGCCTTGACGCCTTCATTGCCCAGCAGCTTGCCAAGCAAAGTGAAAGAGCCAAAACCAGCAGCGCAGACAAGCTGAAGGGCCTGGACCTGAGCCTCGGTGAAAAAAAACTTAAGAAAGAAACCGGCTTTCTTGCTTTAAGTGATTCACGGCCAGTGATCAAAAACTCGCCGTCTGATCTGACCGAACGCCCGGATTTTTCTTCGCTTCTTGCCCCCAATGGCGGCGTTCGTGGAACCTACACCCAAGATCTGTTCGGCGCTTCATCGCGGGTTGGTCTTAGCTTTGGCAACAAAACCTCTGGCGACAAAACCCGTCGCGGCTTTGAAATTGCGCTGGAGAGCCAATACCGTCTGTCGTTGCAAGGATTGTCAACAACCACTGGCTTTGCTGACGCTGGCCAGGCCGAAACTCATTACCGTGCCGGTTTGTCTCTCGGCTACTCAGGCTTTGGCATTGACGCGTCTTTGATGCGGCAAAGCGGCCTTTTCGCGAAAAACCTGGAAGGTTTTGAAGCTGGATTCTCCTATCAGGCCACAACATGGTCCGCGCGGATCGCCATGAGCGAATATACCGAAGGCACCGACCTGTACGGCATCGAAAACGAGGCCCGCAACATCATTTCCTATGAGCTGGGCGCTAATTACCGCTT
>JAJFIT010000239.1 GCA_021774775.1 Alphaproteobacteria bacterium
CTGGGATCACTTTAATGAGCTCGATAAGCAGGGCCTTATGATGTACGGCCAGATGACCGCCGGTTCCTGGATTTACATTGGTACCCAGGGCATCGTTCAGGGCACCTACGAAACCTTTGTGGAAGCGGGCCGCAAGCATTATGGCGGCAACTTGAAAGGTAGATGGATACTGACCGGCGGGCTTGGCGGAATGGGCGGCGCGCAGCCGCTTGCCGCTGTGATGGCTGGTGCCTGCTGTTTGGCGGTTGAATGCAACCCGGATAGTATCGATTTTCGGCGGCGCACCCGCTATCTGGACGAAAAAACCGATAGCCTTGATGAAGCGTTGGCAATGATTGAACAATGGACGGCGGCTGGCGAGGCGAAGTCGGTTGGTTTATGCGGAAACGCAGCTGAAATATTTCCGGAACTTGTAAAGCGCGGCGTTCGTCCGGACATGGTTACCGACCAAACCTCAGCCCATGATCCGATAAATGGTTATTTGCCGCTTGGCTGGAGCATGACTGAATGGCGAGACAAACGCGAAACAGACCCCAAAGCGGTAGAACGCGCCGCCTGTCGATCGATGAAAATTCAGGTGCAGGCGATGCTGGATTTCTGGCATGCCGGCGTCCCGACGCTGGATTACGGCAATAACATTCGTCAGGTCGCGCTGGATGAAGGGCTAACCAATGCCTTTGATTTTCCAGGGTTTGTTCCAGCCTATATTCGGCCCCTGTTTTGCCGCGGCATCGGGCCGTTCCGCTGGGTAGCCCTGTCCGGTGACCCGGAGGATATCTACAAAACCGATGCCAAGGTGAAAGAGCTGATGCCGGAAGACAGCCATTTGCACAACTGGCTTGATATGGCGCGCGAGCGTATTGCTTTTCAGGGACTGCCAGCGCGTATTTGCTGGGTTGGGCTGGGTGATCGGCACCGGCTTGGCCTTGCCTTCAATGAAATGGTCGCCAGCGGTGAGCTGAAAGCACCGGTTGTTATTGGGCGAGACCATCTGGATAGCGGATCAGTTGCCAGCCCCAACCGCGAAACCGAAGCGATGAAGGACGGCTCAGACGCCGTGTCCGACTGGCCGCTTTTGAATGCGCTGCTCAATACCGCGTCGGGCGCCACGTGGGTCAGCCTGCATCACGGCGGCGGCGTTGGTATGGGCTTTTCCCAGCATTCCGGCATGGTGATTGTTGCAGACGGTACCGAGGAGGCTGCGAAGCGGTTGGGTCGGGTTTTGTGGAACGACCCAGCGACCGGCGTTATGCGCCATGCGGACGCTGGGTACGACGAGGCGATTGAATGCGCCCGTGACAAGGGTTTGAGTTTGCCTGCTATCCTATAGCCAACTGGCCGTCAATCATCCGAAACCAATTCGCCAAACAATATACTGCACACGGCGATTGAACTATGGCAGGATGGACTTGCGGCTGTAAGGGGTCTTTTTCTGGTCCGATTATGGCACCTGTTTTGAGTGGAATTTGGAGACGTTATAGCGGGCGGGGAGGCTCAAAGTGGCATCAACTGAAGGTTTGATTAAATACTCAAAAGCAGATGCGGGCTATATGGAAAAGCGCGGCCTAAAGCGCTATGCGGGTATATGGTCGCTGTGGGCGCTGGGGGTTGGGGCGGTTATATCCGGTGACTTTTTCGGCTGGAACTTTGGGTTAAGCGTCGGCGGATTTGGCGGACTGTTGGTCGCCACAATCATTATCGCTGTCATGTATATCGGGCTGTGTTACTCAATCGCCGAGATGTCACCCGCATTGCCGCACACAGGCGGTGCCTATTCCTTTTCGCGTACTGCTATGGGGCCGTGGGCAGGCTATATCACCGGACTGGCAGAAAATATGGAGTATGTGCTGACACCTGCGGTGATTGTGGTGGGCATCGGTGGTTACTTGGGCGCTATTTTCAACTCAATGCTGGGCATCGAGCTGGCGGACCCGGTTTGGTGGGCCATTTCCTATGCGATTTTTGTTGGTATCAACATTGTTGGTGTGGAGCTCACCTTCAAGTTTACAGTCGTGATTACTTTTCTTGCACTCGGCATTCTTGCGGTGTTCTGGATAGGTGCGATCCCGCATTTCTCGCTGGAACATGCGCTGGATATTCCGCCGCAAGAAGGCGGTAGTCTGTGGTTCCCCATGGGTATGGCAGGTATTGCAGCCGCACTGCCGTTTGCAATCTGGTTCTATTTGGCGATCGAACAATTGCCGCTTGCGGCAGAGGAGGCTCATGACCCCGTGCGCGACATGCCGCGCGGGCTTTTGTGGGGTATTCTAACCCTGATTATTGCCTCGTTTTTAACACTGTTTTTGAACGCTGGTATCGCACCCGGTGCAGCAGCGGTGGGCCAATCAGACGAACCGTTGTTCTTGGCTTTCAAGACCATTTTTGGGGACGGTATGGGCGCGTCCTTGTTGGCACTAGTTGCAGTCGCGGGTTTGATTGCTAGTTTTCACACCATTATTTATGCCTATGGACGGAATATATATTCGCTGAGTCGGGCGGGGTACTTTCCAAAATGGCTATCGGTCACCCATTCAACACGAAAAACGCCCTATGTGGCTCTTGTCGCCGGGGCAGTAGTGGGGTTTGTTGTTGCATTGATCATTCATTACGGCGAAGCGGTTTTCGGAGAAGTGCCCGTCGGTGCCGTGCTTCTGAACATGGCGGTTTTCGGTGCGGTGATCGCCTATATTATGCAAATGCTGGCTTTTGTAAAACTGCGGGCGATGCCCGGCATCAAGCGCCCCTATGTAAGCCCACTGGGCAACGCGGGTGCGGTTGTCGCTGGCGTGATCGCACTTGTTACACTGATATTTTTGTTCCTGAACGGGGAATATCGGGTCGGTGTTTATGGCTGCGCTGTGTGGTTTGCGCTCGGGCTGGTGTATTTTGCGGTGCACTCGCGCCATCAAATGATTCTGTCGCCTGAAGAAGAATTTGCCATGAACCTTAAAGCTGAACAGGGGCAAGATTGATGAAAAGAAAAGACATCATCAAGCTGCTGGAAAAAGACAAACTGCCTTATGTAAAGGTCGGCGTTTTTGATATGGACGGCGTACTGCGCGGCAAATATATCGGCCGGGACAAGGCCCTGTCGGCGCTCGAAAAAGGCTTTGGCTTTTGTGATGTTGTGCTGGGTTGGGATAGCAACGACCAGCTTTACGACAATGTCAAATATACCGGCTGGCACACCGGTTACCCGGACGCCGAAGTGCGACTTTTGCCGGAAACCCTCCGGCGCATGCCGTTCGAGGACGATATGCCTTTCATTCTCGGGGAATTTACCGGAAAGGCAGAAGCCATCTGCCCGCGCGGCCTGTTGCGCCGGGTCATTGGCAAAGCCGCAGAAATGGGTTTCACCGCCAAAGCGGCCTGTGAATTTGAGTTTTTTCTGTTCGAGGAAACGCCGCATAGCATTCGGGAAAAAAACTATCAGGGTATGAAAAATATCACACCCGGATTTTTTGGCTATTCCACGCTCAGAAGCGGGGTGCACAGCGAGTTTTACCGCGAACTGTTGGACACTTGCCTTGCCATGGATATGGAGATCGAGGGCCTGCATACTGAAACAGGCCCAGGGGTGCTTGAAGCAGCCATTAAGGTGGATGAGGTGCTGG
>JAJFIT010000240.1 GCA_021774775.1 Alphaproteobacteria bacterium
CGGCTGGGTACCAGTTGATTTTTGCGCGTGCCACCAAGGAAGAAAACCGTCAGCGCCAGGGTTACCAAAACCATCCACATGGAACTGTTGGTGAAGGAAACATCAATCCCCGCTACTTCAAATTCGAAGATCGGCTTAACATTGAATTGTTCAATAGGGCTGGTGGCCACGGCAGCAATCTCTTCAGTTTAATAACGCTCCGGGGAGCGCGCGTTTAAATCTCAGTCGTCAGTCAATTCTTTGTTTTCAGCGTCTCTGGCAATCTCACCAGATGCAGCGTTCATCCGCTCTGCATCCCGGAAAATATTCCGAATTCCGCCTGCAAACCCGAGAACCAGCAGCGTAACCATAAACAATGGTGCCATTCCTGACCATTTATCGAACCAATATCCGATAAAGGCCCCAAGGCCGCTGCCAACAACGAGTTCAACTCCCATTTTGAAGGCGATCCCCATCGGTGAAACAGGCTTGTCTCCCGCTGCTTCAAATGATGTATCTTCGCTCACCTTCACCTGGGCCTGACGCAAACGCTCCTCAAAAGACAGTTCATCCGGGCTTTTATCGTCGTTAGCCACCGAAAATACCTCTTGTTGGCGCGCTCTAGCCAGAGTGTTCCAAGCTGAATCAAAACTCTGCCAAAGGCACGCGCAACATAGTGAAGCCTTTATCAGGTGTCAAGAAACAATAAAAATATATTAAGTTATTGATTTAATTAACTTAAACACGATTGCCCAGTTAGCTTGCATCACGCAATGCTTCTGCCCGCTCAAGGTCGACAGAGACAAGGGTAGAGATTCCTCTCTCCGCCATTGTTACACCGAACAAACGGCGCATCCTAGCCATACTGACCGCATTGTGGGTCACAATCAGGAAGCGTGTGTCGGTGCGGCCCATCATTTCATCGAGCAAATTGCAGAATCGCTCCACATTGGCGTCGTCCAGCGGTGCGTCCACCTCGTCCAATACACATATGGGGGCCGGGTTAGTGATAAACACTGCAAAAATGAGCGACAGCGCGGTCAAGGCCTGCTCACCGCCCGACAGTAAGGTCATCGCCTGCAAGCGTTTACCGGGCGGGCTGGCAAAAATTTCAAGGCCCGCATCCAGCGGGTCGTCTGACTCGGTCAGCTTCAAATGCGCCTCACCGCCACCAAACAGCGATTTAAATAACTCGCCGAAATGGTTGTTGACGATATCAAAGGCCGCCAGCAGCCGCTCACGCCCCTCGCGGTTAAGGCCGTTAATCGCCTGCCGCAACCGCGCGATCGCTTCTTCCAGATCGATACGCTCACGTATCAGATGGTTCATCTGCTCGTCGATCTCGTTCAGCTCTTCGTCCGCACGCAGGTTCACCGCACCCATATTGTCTCGCTCGCGCTTTAATTTCTCCAGCTTGCCCTCAAGCACGCTCATGTCGGGAAGATCGTCCGCGCTTTCGATTTCAACTTTTTCAAGCAAGCCGGTTGGCGCACATTCAAAACGCTCGCCCACCTGCGCCGCCAGGTCCTTCCGGCGGATAATCGCATTTTCCACCGCTGCATCGGCGCGAATTTGCCGTTCGCGCGCACCCGCCTGCGCTTCCTGAATATCTTTCAGCGCCTGATCTTTTTCGGTCAATGTCGCTTCGGCTGACATCAGTGCGTCGCTGGTCTCGGCGCGCGTGGCTTCGGCCTTACCGATTTCGTCCAAAAGCGCGTCACGCTGACGCACCAGATCATCGGGACCAGCTTCAATGGCTTGCAGTTGTTCGCCCGCTGACGCTTCCCGCTCATCCAGCGAGGCCAACTGCTTCTCGGCACTGGTAACCCGAAGGCTCCAGGCACCACTTTCGGTATTGATAGCCGTTAACCTGTCATCGCGGGCTTCGGCCTCGCGGCGCAGACTGTCATAGGCCGCACGCGCAGAGCTTAATTCAGCTCTTAATGTCTCTACCGTCTTGCGTACAGTCGCTAGCTGGGCCTCCAGCTGGTCGATTTCCGGCAAGGCCTTGATTTTTCTGTCGATGTCAGCCAGTCGCTCGCCCGTATCACGCTCTTCACCAGCGATCCGGTCTTTGGTCTCTTTCAGCAGACCAACCTTGCTGGCGCGTGTGCTGGCTTGCTGTTCTACACTTACGAATGTGCGGCGGGCTTCGGCCAGGGCTTTTTCTGCGTCCTGGCGTACCTGTCGCTGGGCTTGCTCGGCAGTTCTGGCACTATCGTGGGCCTGCACTGCGGCTTCAGCCGCGGCGTCCGCATCCTCGACCCGAGTGCTGGTTTTCTCCAATTCAGCCGACAGTTCGCCCAAGCGGTTTTTCTGTTCAAGCCTAAGCGCCGCTTGGCTGGGCGCATCGGCCCGCGCGGTCAAACCGTCCCACCGCCACAGCGAACCCGCCTTGCTGACCAGCCGCTGACCTGGTGCCAGCGACGGCGCAAGCTTGTCACCCGCCGCGTCATTTTCGACTACGGCAGTAGCTGCGAACAAACGCGCCAGCTCCTTGGGGCCGTCCACATAATCCGCTATAGGCGTGGCATCTTTTGCCCAATCAAACTTCGGCGCATCACCCAATGATTGCCAATAGCGCGCTGACGCCGAATCGGTGCCTGCGTCGGCATCATCGCCGAGCGCCGCGCCCACTGCTTTCTCATAGCCGGGCCTGGCCGACAATTGGCCAGCCACCGGTATGCCCTCGCCCTCGTCGTCGGTCGCCAATAGCCTTGTCAGGCTATCCACTTCAGCGGACAGTGCCTTCACATGGCCTGACAGTTCAGCCCGCGCGCTGTCTGCGTCCTGGCGGCGTGCTCTCGCTTCGGCGGTTGCCTTTTCCGCCGCTTCCAGCGACGAGGTAGCTGTCTCAAGGCGTTTTTCTTCCGCTACGATGGCATCCTCGGCACTTTTCAGCGCTGACAGGCTTTCGTCAGACTGCATCAGTGCCGATAGTTCGCTATCAAGCCGCACGGTCTCGGACGCCAGCTGTTCAGCCCGCCGTGCGATGGCCAGTTTGTCACTCTCCAGGCTGGATCGCTGCGCCCGCGCGCCTGCTGCTTGCTCGCTGGTGCGGTCAAATTCGGCCTCGGCTTCTCCCGCCGACTGTACCGCTTTTTCCAGCGCTTCCCGCGCGTCTATCTCGCCTGCTTTTTCTCCGTCGCGCGCCGCCTCCAGCCGGGATTTTTCGGTCGTCAATCGCTCAAGTGCAGCACCCGCGTCTGTGGCAATCTCCTGTTCGCGCACCCGGTCCCCGGTAATTTGTTCAAGGGTCGCCCTAAGCGCAATGGCTGTTTGTTTGCGGCGTTCGGCCTCGGCCTCCATATTCTCGCGCGCGATCGAAAGCCGTTGCAGGGCCGCTGCGGCGGCCACATCCCGGTCACGCAGGGGTGGCAGGGCGGCGGCGATTTCGGCCTGTTCTTTACTGATAGAAGCCACCCGCCCGGTGATATCGGCGGCAGCTATTTCAGCCTGACGTAGCTTGCGTTCCAGCTCCAGCACATCTTCCGATGCCGCCTGCCAGCGCAGAAACATCAGGCTGGCATCTGCGCGGCGAATGTCGCCTGAAATATTACGGTAGCGCACCGCCTGCCGGGCCTGACGTTTCAGGCTGTTGATCTGACTTTCCATGGCCTGAATGACATCATGCACCCGCACTAGGTTACCCTCCGCGCCGCGCAGCCGACTTTCGGCGTCCTTTCTGCGCGAATGCAGACCTGAAATGCCCGCGGCTTCTTCGAGAATAGCCCGCCTGTCCTGCGGTTTGGCGTTAATAAGGCTACCGATACGGCCCTGGCTAACCAGCGCCGGTGAATGGGCACCGGTGGCAGCGTCGGCAAACAAAAGCTGTACATCTTTCTGGCGCACATCGTTGCCGTTAATGCGGTAGGCAGACCCGCTTTCGCGCTCGATACGACGGGTCACCTCGATAACATCATGCTCGTTATAGTCAGCGGGGGCCGACCGGTCACGGTTATCAATAACCAGTGTTACTTCGGCCATATTCCGCGCGGGCCGAACGTCGGTACCGGCGAAAATAACATCGTCCATGCCTGAGCCACGCAGGGATTTCGCGCGGTTTTCGCCCATCACCCAGCGGATCGCCTCAAGCAGATTGGATTTGCCGCAGCCGTTTGGCCCAACCACACCGGTCAGGCCGGGCTCGATCAGAAGCTCGGTCGGATCAACAAATGACTTAAAGCCAGAAAGTCGCAGTCGCGAAAATCGCATTGGCTTTGCTTACTCCCCTTCAGTTGGCCCTTCCAGATGCCGGTGCAGTTTTTCCCATAAACTGCCCACTGAGCCAACTTTCGCCCCTCCGCGGCATTACCGCCGTCGCGTCTTACAATTCGGCGTCGATGGCCGCCTTGATATTTTCCCACGTCGCAACATCAACAAGATCGCCGTCTACAATGATGGTCGGCGTAGCGTTTACTTTGTATCGGATCGCGCCGTCCTGACCCATTTTTACCAAGTGAGTTTGCATCTCTTTATTGGCGGCACACCGATCAAATTCAACCCGGCTCATTCCACCTGCACGACGCGCCAAACTGGCCAATGCATCGTCCCAGCCGTCGCCGCCTGCCCAGGTGCGTTGGCGGGCAAAAAAGACACTCATCAGCCTTTTGGTTACTTCCGGTGACTTGCAGCGGGCAACCACTGACGCCGCCATGTCATATTGATTCATAACGAAATTGCGGTAGACGAATTTAACCTTGCCTGTATCGATATAATTTTCCTTGATTTTCGGGAAAATATTA
>JAJFIT010000025.1 GCA_021774775.1 Alphaproteobacteria bacterium
GCAAGTATCAAACCATCCGACATCGAACAGTTTCTCCACGGCACAACAGTGGCCACCAATGCGGTACTGGAAGGCAAAGGCGCAAAAACCGGCCTGGTTGTCACCGAAGGCTACCGCCAAATTCTGCAAGTTGCCCGATCACTGGTTCCCGGCGGTCTGGCCGCATGGATTACCTGGCCCAAGCCGGTTCCGCTTGCAGCCCTGGAGTGCACCGTCGAGATTGACGAGCGCCTTGATGCAAACGGCTGCGTGGTTAAACCGGTTAACCGCGCGCAAGCCAAAGCGGCGCTTGAAAGCCTGAAGTCTGAAGGCATCGAAGCGCTGACCGTCTGCACAATCAACAGCTACATCAACGGTGTGCACGAAACCGAAATTGCAGAAATAGCAAAGGAGGTTTTCCCCACCCTGCCCATTACACTCAGCCACGAAGTGCTGCCTGAAATGCAGGAGTATGAGCGCGCGCTCACGTCCGTTGCGAACTCTCTCGTGCGCCCGATTATGGCAATGTATGTATCCAATCTTCGCGGCGAGCTCAGAAAACTGGGCATGGAAGGCCGCATCAACCTGCTGCGTTCAGACGGCGGCCTAATGGGCTCTGAAAAATCAGAAGGCCACCCGGTGAACTTGCTGATGTCCGGCCCGGCAGGCGGTGTAACCGGCGCCCTGTGGTCCGCACGCAATGCAGGCCTCAAAAACATTCTGACGTTGGACGTTGGCGGTACCTCCACTGACGTGGCTCTTATTGAAAACGGCGAACCACGCCTGCGGCGCGAAACCAGCGTTGGCCACCTGACGGTGCGTGCGTCATCGCTGGATGTGAAAACAGTGGGCGCGGGCGGCGGCTCGATCGCACATGTGCCCGAGCTTACCGGCGCGCTACGTGTTGGCCCGGAATCAGCCGGTGCGGTGCCCGGCCCGGCCGCCTACGGAACTGGCGGCGAAGCGCCGACCGTAACCGACGCCCATGTTGTGCTCGGCAACCTGCCTGCTGCCCTGCTCGGCGGTTCCTTCAAGCTGAATGTGGTTGCAGCAACAGCAGCAGTGCAGACAATCGCAGATGCCCTCAGTGTCACGATTCAGGAAGCCGCACAGGGTATCATCGATATCGCCAACGAGAATATGTTCGGCGCACTCAGGCTGGTGTCGGTGCAGCAAGGCTATGACCCTCGCGACTTTGCCCTGATGGGGTTCGGCGGTGCAGGCTCACTGCATTCAAACGCTGTTGGTAAACTAATGGGCTCCTACCCTGTAGTTGTGCCAGTTAGCCCCGGCGTTTTGTGCGCGACAGGTGATGCAACAACCCAAATGCGCTATGAGCATGCCCGCTCCTTCAACCGCACAGTCAGGCAAACCAACGACGCTGAGGTGGCCAATTGGCTGGCCAGCATGCGCGAAACGGTTGCCCGCGAACTGGAAGATGAAGGCGTGCCGCGCGACAAGCAAATCATTACCTTTGAAGCGGGAGTTCGCTATTCAGGCCAAGGCTTTGAGGTTGATCTGCCGATCAATATTGAAGATTTCGAAGCCAACAACGGCGTAAAAGCGCTGCAAGCTGCATTCGACGATGAACACAAGCGCCTGTTCACTTTCAACCTTGATGTTGTTCATGAAATTGTAAACCTGCGCGCCATCGCGCTCGGCAAGGGCGCTGAAATGCCGGCGATCATAGTTGCAGACGGCGACGGTGACCCTGCGCAAGCCAAGGTTGGCGATCACACCATGTGGTGCGGCGGCGAGAAATATGATGCCGTCATCTATGACCGGTCCAGGCTTGAAAAAGGCGACCGAATACCCGGACCTTGCATCGTTACTGAAATGGACAGCACGGCGGTTATCCTGCCCGACCATGTGGGCGAAGTGGATACCTACGGCAACATTCTCATCAATCCAACAGCATAAGGGGAGGACGACCAATGCCTGCAACAATCATTGAAACAAACACCACCCCATTTGCAAAAACTGCGGTAGATACAATTACCCTCGATATTATCGAGAATGCACTGAGGAACGCACGCGAGGAAATGGACGCAACGCTGTTCCGCACGGCCATGAGCCCTGGCATCCGCGAGCAAGGCGATGCCTTTCCGTTGATCGCCGACCGCCAAGGCCTGATGGTGGTTGGCCAGTTCGGCAGCTTCATCGACGGTTTCCTCAACGGTTACAGCGGCGACATTGAAGAAGGCGACATGATCTGGCTCGCTGACCCATACAGCTGCGAGGGTGCGGTTTCCCACAATAATGACTGGCTGATCATCCGCCCGATTTTTGTCAAGGGCCGGTTGGTTAGCTGGTCCTGTATGTTCGGTCATATGACCGACATTGGCGGCAAGGTACCGGGCAGCATGCCCACCGATGCCACCAGCATCTTCGAGGAGGGCGTGCGCATTCCGCCGATCAAACTGTTCAAGAAAGATGTGCTACAGGAAGACATTCTGACGCTGGTTCTGCATCAGGTGCGCATGCCGGAATGGTGCCGGGCTGATCTGCTGGCCATTGTTGCCAGTTGCCGGGTGGCGGAAAAGCGCGTGATCGAGATTTGCGAGCGTTTCGGTGATGACTTTTTCACCTCGGCGACTGACGAGTTGCTGGCGCGCAACAAACGCGCCATGGGCCATCTGATCAACACTGCTGTCAGCGAAGACAAGGTTAGCTTCGAAGATTATATCTGCGATGACGGCCGTGGTTTCGGACCCTACAAAATCAAATGTACCATGTGGCGCGAGGGCGAGACGGTCATTCTTGACTTTGACGGAACAGACCCGCAAGCTGCTGGTTCGATTAACTTTTACCTGAACGAGAACATGTTCAAAATGTTCTTCGGCATTTATATGGTGATGGTGTTTGACCCGCAGGTTATGTTCAATGACGGCTTTTACGACCTTGTGGATGTGCGCATCCCGCAGGGCAGCCTCTTGAAGCCGAATTTCCCGGCGGCGCTTTCGTGCCGCACCCATGCGCTGGGCCGGATTTTCGACATTCTTGGCGGCCTGCTTGGCCAGGGGCAGCCTGAATTCCTGAATGCGGCAGGCTTCTCATCCAGCCCGCACCTGATGTTCTCAGGTTTTGATAAAGACAGCGGCGAATGGTTCCAGTTGTTCCAGATCGGTTTTGGCGGCATCCCCGGCAGGCCGTGGGGCGACGGGCCGGACGGACACAGCCTGTGGCCCGGTTTTACCAACGTGCCCAACGAGTTTCTGGAACGCTACTTCCCCATGCGCATCACCGATTATACCTCAATCCCCGATAGCGGCGGCGCGGGGCTTAATCGTGGCGGCAACGGCATTTTGATGACCTACCAGTTCCTGAACCGTGGCACGGTATCCATCCATGATGATCGCTGGTTTACCTATCCCTGGGGCGTGAACGGCGGCGAACCGGGCGCGCGGTCCACCAAAATTCTGCGCCGGGCCGATGGCACTGAAGAAGTTCTGGCCTCTAAATGCGACCGGGTTGATGTGTTTGAAGGCGACGAGCTGGATTACATCACCTGGGGCGGTGGCGGCTGGGGCAACCCATTGGAGCGCGACGCTGATCTTGTGGCGCTTGAAGTAAAGCAGGGCCTGGTGTCCGAGGACGGCGCCTTCAATAACTACGGCGTTAAACTGGCAATGGACGGCAGTGTTGATACAACAGGTACCGAGGCCAAACGCGCCGAGCTTGCCAAAACCCGGGTGACCGGCGAGATATTCAATTACGGCCCCGACATGGCGGCCATTCGCGCCAACTGCAAGGCGGAAACAGGTCTCAATGCGCCGGTACAGCCAAGCTGGTAATTAGGACTAAAACCAAAAACACAAAAGCCGGGTACAGCCCGGCTTTCTGATCCCAATAATGAACTTCTTCACACATCCATAATCTGACCAGTGTCACTGACGATGCCTTTTTAAGGCGTGGCAAGCGACACCGGAATGAGCAGTATCATCGATACCAACAGCGTCAACAAAGTCGGGATTTTCACTGATTAATCCCGGAAAAACGCCGGAAAAACCTGAGAAAATACGAAAAAATCGGTCGCAAACTGCCGGTTTTCAGAGTCTTACTCACTGTTTTGGGAGTCTAACTCACTGTTTTGGGAGTCAAACTGGCTATTTTCAGAATCAAACAACCTGAAATCTCGACAAACCGGCAGCCAATAAAGTGATTGGCATAAAATCGGTTCATCGTTAGCCTTGCCCAATGACGATAGAAAATATTCCCGGCGTCGAATCCCGGACACGCACACCGGAAGGAAAATTATTTCTGGCGCTTTGCTGCAGCCAAAAACAACTGGCCGCCAAACCCGTAGAAAGCGATGAGCAAAACCTAACGCTCCAATGGCACGGCAACCGCGTTGTCGGCGCGGCGGCCATATGCCTGTATCTGGAAGCTTCAATCCCGGACCCCGGCCTGTTTCCCAACGGCAACATTGGCATGCCGGTAGCCTTGCTTCACTGGTGGCAATCGATGAAACAAATCCCGACAGAAAACCAGGCTGCCTTGTTGGCCAATGGCACATTGATCTCACGCCAGATGCAAGACGGCAGACCGTTTTTGCAAGGGCCGTCAGCGGGGCTGGCAGACATCTGTGCCGCCAGTTGGTGCATCCCCCACCGAAGGCTGTTTCCGGCAGACACTATCCTTCTACCCTGGATCGATAGAATGCAGGCAATAGCAACATCTGAACCAATACACCCGGCAAGCAGACTCGCCGCACCAGAGGACATCGGCAACAACGCCCAATATCAGGGCCTGCTTGAATTCACGGTTGAAGACAATATAGCCATCATCACCAGTCCCCTTGATGATGGCTTCGACTGTAATTAGCGTTTCGGTGGAAAGGTAACCATCGAAAAGTACACCATAGGTATTTGCAGCAATCAAATTACCACATAAACAACCGGTAACAGACGTTGCCTGTCATGACGGGAAAACCAAAAAGGCAGCAAAAAGCCGGAAACACAGCGTGAAACACACCAATTACATACCCTGGCAAGTCGGTGATGTGGTTTTGGTGGAGAATTTTCGGGTGATGCATGGCAGGTGCCCGTTCAAGGGCACCCGCAGTATTCTTGCGTTATTGGCGGAAAAAGCTGCCACCTAAACCGCCGTTAAAATCATCACGCGGTGGCTGAAAATTCATAGTTTTTCAGCGGCAATTTCCGCACCCGCGTACCAGTGAGCGTATAAAGCGCGTTGGTCATGGCGGGCGCAATCGGCGGCAAGCCGGGCTCGCCGAGGCCACCAAGCCGCGCACCGGATTCGATGATATGCACGTCAATTTCCGGCACTTCAGCCAGACGTACCATTTCATAGTCCGGGAAGTTGCCTTCAACCACCTGACCATTTTCGACAGTGATTTCGCCGTAGCAAGCCGCCGTCATGCCGTAAATAATCGCGCTTTCAATTTGCGCCTCGATGGTGTCAGGGTTAATCGCCTCGCCGCAATCAACTGCGCTGGTAACCCGGTGAACATGCACCATACCATCATCGCCGACCGACAGTTCAGCAACATGCGCAACAATTGAACCGAAACTTTCATGCACCGCAAGACCCATTGCCCTGCCGCCTCTAACCCCGGCGTACCAACCGGCGGCATCTGCAGCCGTTTTCAACACATTCGCGTGGCGCGGCTTGTCCAACAACAATGATAGTCGGTATTCGAGCGGGTCCGCATCTGCGGCGTGCGCCAACTCATCAACAAAGCTTTCGGTGAAAAAAGCATGCTGCGAATGGTCGACACTGCGCCACGGGCCAAGTTTCAAATGGCTCTGGCTAACCACATAACCGATGGACTGATTGTCTACCGCATAAGGAATTAATGGGGCTTCAACGGGCTCGCGCTTGTCAGAATAACGATTGCGCCACGCCACCGGCTTACCGCCGTCATCCAGCACAGCCCTGAATTGGCTGACCATGGCAGGGCGGTACTCGTCAAAGCGCATGTCTTCCTCGCGCGACCAGATGGTTTTCACTGGCGCCCCGGACATCTTGGAAATTTCCACCGCCGGGCGGATATAATCATTTTCCGAATGGATACGACGACCGAAACCGCCACCGAGCATGAAATTATGAACGGTTACTTTGTCGGGGTCGCATCCGGCAGCGGTAGCCGCTGCCGCACGAGCCATCAAAGCCGCTTGGGTACCTGTCCAGATATCGCACGCCCCGTCACGCACCCAGGCAGTGCAATTCATCGGTTCCATACAGGCGTGCGCCAGATAAGGAACTGCATAGTCGGCTTCCACCACAGTTGCATCGGTTGCCCCGTCGAAAATGCCGTCCACATCGCCTTCTTCGATATCAAATTCAAGGTCCATTGTGGTCAGGTCAGAGGCAAACTTCTGGAAGATACGGTCGGTATCCAATCCTTCGTTGCCCAAGCCATCAAATTCAACACCAACAGCGTCAAGCGCGGTTTTCGCACGCCAATATTTATCAGCAACAACCGCAACCGCGTAGCCCAGATTGCAAACCTTCTTCACTCCCGGCATCGCCAATGCAGCGGCGTCATCAACCGACGTTACCTGACCGCCATGCACCGGAACTCGGGCAATTGCAGCATAGAGCATACCGTCTACCTCTGCATCGATGCCGTATTGAGCACTGCCGTCAACCTTGGACGGAATGTCAAATCGCTGGATACGGGTACCAACAATGGTGTGATCACCCTTTGCCTTCAACTTCGGCGTCGGGTTGGGGTCAAACTGGCTGGCGGCTTGCGCCAACGAACCATAGCTTGCCGACTGTCCGCTTGCCTTATGGTGGACAAAGCTTTTTTCAGTGGTGAGCTCGCTGGCGGAAACTGACCACTGATCAGCCGCCGCCTTCATCAGCATCTCGCGCGCCGCAGCACCCGCAACCCGCATGCCGTATTGGCCGGTAAATCGCACCGACGTGGAACCACCTGTTATTTGCAGGTCCATGGCTTTGGCGATGGAATAGAAACTTTTGTTGATCAACGGCGCCAGTATGTCCGGCATGCTGTCACCGAGGATATAGCCTTCACCGAGCGGTTCGTTGGCAAACTCTGGCAGGCCGGGTGCCTGTTCCATCGAAACCAGGCTCCAGTCTGCATCCAGCTCGTCAGCCGCCATCATCGGCAGCGCGGTGTGGGTGCCCTGCCCCATTTCGGCGTGAGGTACGATAACCGAAATCTTATTGTCTGGTGTTATACGTATCCAACCCGACAGAATACGACCATTGCCCTTGTCGCGCCGGGCGATATCTGCATTCTGGTTGGGCAGCGCCATATAGCCGAGAACCAAACCACCGCCAACAACAGCGCCGGTGCCGAGCAGGAATTTACGACGGGTTAATTTCTTTTTGGGTGCACCACCATTGTCCATGTTTTCTTTAGTCATCAGGCTACTCCTTCGCTGGAGACAACCGCTTTAATTGCCTTGCGAATACGCGGGTAACTGCCGCACCTGCACACATTGGTGATCGCGGCGTCGATATCGCCGTCGGTGGGGTTGGGTGTTTCATCGAGCAGCGCGCTAACCGCCATAATCATACCTGACTGGCAATAGCCACACTGCGGCACTTGCGCCTCAATCCACGCTTGCTGCACACCCGTCAGCACACCGTCTGTTGCCAAGCCCTCGATAGTTGTTATCCGGGTGTCGGCCGCAGCTTCAACCGGCAACACACAGGTGCGGGTGGCACTGCCGTCCATATGCACGGTGCAGGCACCG
>JAJFIT010000241.1 GCA_021774775.1 Alphaproteobacteria bacterium
CGTGTTGGCCAAGCCCGCTGAAACCACGCCGCTTATCGCAGCGCTGGCAGTTCGGTTGATGCATGCGGCGGGTGTGCCGGAGGATGCCCTGCAACTGCTGCCCGGCACCGGGCCGATTGTTGGCGGGGCGCTGACCAGTGACCCTCGTGTAAGCGGTGTTTGTTTCACCGGCTCAACCGCTACGGCGCAAATCATTAACCGTGGGATGGCGCAACACCTTGCGCCGCATGCGCCCCTGATCGCCGAGACCGGCGGCATCAACGCGATGATTGTGGACTCGACCGCTCTGGCCGAGCAAGCGGTAGGTGACATTGTGGCCTCGGCGTTCCAGTCGGCAGGCCAGCGCTGTTCAGCGCTTCGGGTCCTGTATGTGCAAACTGATATTGCTGATCATTTGCTTGAGATGCTTTACGGCGCGATGGATGCGTTGGTGATCGGCAACCCGTGGAAGTTTGATACCGATGTCGGCCCGGTTATTGACCGCCGGGCAAAAAAGATGATCGAAGATTATTGTCAGCAGGCAGAAAATGAAGGGCGTGTTCTTAAGCGGATAGCCTGCCCGCCCTCTGCTAACTTTGTGTCACCGACGGTGATTTCGGTTGACGGTATCGAGCTGCTTGGGCGCGAGATATTCGGCCCGGTGCTGCATGTGGCAACCTTCGAGGCACAGGAGATTGACGTTGTAATTGACGCAGTGAATGGCACTGGTTACGGCCTGACATTTGGGCTGCATACCCGGATTAATGACCGGGTTGACCATATTGCCCGCCGCATCAGGGTGGGTAATTTTTATGTTAACCGCAACCAGATTGGTGCGGTTGTTGGCTCGCAGCCGTTTGGCGGCGAGGGCCTGTCAGGCACTGGCCCCAAGGCCGGTGGGCCGCATTATCTAGCGCGTTTTTGCAGCAGCCCAGATGCAGAGGTACAATCACCTGATCGCGGGCTTGAAAATCTTCTCGAGCCTGAGGTCGTTCAACAGGTAATTGAAGCCGTTTTGGTGCAGGCACCTGACGGTGATCGACCGTTGCGCACAGTTGATATGCCCGGGCCGACCGGCGAGAAAAACCAGCTGTCGCTTTATCCGCGCGGGCTGGTGCTTTGCTTAGGCCCGACCCTGGAGGATGCGCAGGAGCAGGCGGCCATCGCCCAGCAATGCGGTTGCCCGACGTTAGTTGCAGTGCCGGGTGCATTGGCCGAGCAAGGCATGGCCGGGTTTCTCAACCGAAGCGATCTGACAAAACTAATTGGTATTGCAGCCGTTGCATTGTGGAGCGATGAGGCGGACCAGAGGCAGGCGTGCCGGGCGCTTGCCGCACGGGACGGTGCGTTGATACCGCTTCTAACTGCCCGCGATATGGATCGTTGGTGCCAGCTGGAGCGCCATATATGTGTGGACACTACGGCCGCAGGCGGCAATGCGTCGCTGTTGTCTGCGGGGTTATAAATGTTAACCCTCATGGCGTGTTAGTGGTCTTTTGTTTCTGATCTGCGGTTCGCGTGAACGATTATCTCGCCGATGATCAGCAAAATGATCGAGCCGCCCAGCACTGGCCACTGCACGCCGCTGCCGGGCGTATAAATAAACAGCACTATGGTAACGCATAATACTACGGCGCACACTCCGGCGAGTGCCGCTGGCAGCCATGTCGGTCCGCCAATCTGAAAAGGTCGCTCGCGTTCCGGGTCGTCGCGCCGTAACTTCACGTAAGCAAACATCATGGCAACGTAAGGGATCAGGAAAATAACCCCGCTGAAGGCAAATAATGACCAGAACAGTTCCTCATTACTGCCTGCCAACAGCCCGTACAGCACCAATATAACGGTGCTGGCAATGCCCAGTGCGACAGCCGCCCCCACCGGTGTGCCGTGTTTTTCGCTCTCGCGGGCAAAAAAGGCGGGCAACTCACCGTCGATTGCCGCTTCCGCCGCCGCGCGGTTCGCGCCCAGCGCCCAGGTAACGCCGTTTGAGAAGAAGGTATAAAGCGTGCCGATGGCCAAAAGCATGACAAACGCCACGCCAAGCCCGCTGCCACCGAAGAACAGCATCAGCGTATCAACCAGCCCTTCAACCAGATTAATTTCCGCAACCGGGATGGCGGTTAAAACAGCAATCGTCGCCAGAATATAAAGCGCGATTATGATAACACCGGAAATCAGAATGCCGTATGGAACATCTTTCTTCGGGTTCTTGATTTCGTCCGCCCCGGCGCAGATCAGCTCGAAGCCCAGCATGCCGTATATGATCACCGGCAGATACTGCAACCCGTCGCCCAGATTGGGCGTGAGCGTTGCCAGTGATATCTCGTTGGCCGCGCCGTTCTCGGCGAAATACAGACCGGCACCAACAATGATTGCGGCAAAAACAATCAGTTTCACCACCGCGCCGACATTGGGCACCCATTTGCCAATATCGAGGGTGACGGCGTTAACCAGAACCGTTAGCCAGGTCAGGCCCACCCCGATCATGATTTGGCCAACTAACGACATGTCGGGCCAAAACAGCTGCTTGAATATACCGGCAAATAAAATGTAGATCGCCGGGCACCAAACCGCGACATTAACCCAGTATGACCAGGTAATGCGCGAGGCCCAACGGCTGCCGTAGGCCCGGCGTACCCATGCGTAAATGCCGCCCTGATCGGGGTAGGCACAGCCAAGTTCAGCCGAAATCAGCGAAAAGGGAACGAAGAAAATCAGCCCGAGAAAAACCCACCAGAAAATGCTGGATGCACCGATGGCGGCACCGGCGGCAACTGTATCCAGCAGCAAAATCGCCGATATGCAAAAAAGGATAATATCTTTTTTGCCGATTACCTTTTCGTGGTCACCTGTCTTAATTTCATCGGATGTCATACTGTGCCCCTTGTTTCCCCCGCCTTTACTCCCGCGACTGTATCTTGCCTAAGCCTATCGGGCAAACCCATCCGCCAACAGTCCCATTTTCTGTGCTTTTTCACGGATGAAGTGGGCCGCCTCAATGTCAAACAGCCCATTGCACGACAGATGGCTTGCGGGCAGGTCAATCACCGGCAGGTCCGCCAGCAAGTCTCGGATTTGGGGGGTCTGCGCCGATGACCAGCGCGAGGCTGGGCCGGGCAAATCGAAAAAGCTGGTGATAATCACATCCGGCGCTGACCGAATGATCGATTCCATCGGTAACGGGTGCCATCCCTGCAAGTCGTAGTCGGTGGCCATGGTGTCCAGCCCGGCAGACCGAATAATGGCATCGACGCTTGTGCCGCCGCCTGCGGTGTATCCGCTCGGCGTTACGTACAAGGCCTTCAGGCCCGTTGCAGGCCAGGTTGCCAGTTGTTGCCGCATTGTGTGGCGCCTGGCAGCATAGGCACGTGCCTGCTCGCCCCTGCCAATTTGCTCGCCAAAGGCTATCAGGCTATCGAGCGCGGCCTGCGGTGACCCCGCGAAAGGAATTGAAATTGGCATAATGCCTGCGCGCTCGAACAGGGCGTCCACTGCCGGGCTTCCTTTCCATTGGCGCACCACCATATCCGGTGCCAGCGCCAGCATGTCTTCGCTGTTGCCGCGCAGTTGGGGGATGCCTGTCGCCCGCCCGCGGAACTGTGAATAAACACTGGTGGCATCCTTGGACAAGGCCAGAATTTGGTCTCTGTCGGCAAGCGCCAGAATATATTGGTCTGCACAGTAATCCATTGACGCCAACGTCGGGGAAGCAGCAGCGCCAATCACTTGGTCTGCGGCGCGAGCAGGCTGAGTGGTGCTCGCCCAACCAATGAGGCTCAACAAAACCGCGGCTCCGGCGGAAGATAACGTTGTCGGGCGGCGCAGGGGCATAGGAAAACAATCTCCGGGACAGATGAATAGGCATGTGCCGTGTTTACGGTGGCACAATCGTCACAATCATCGCTGATCACACCGAAAAAGCGCCTTTTGCATCATAATAGCGTAGCATAGCGCCATGTCTTGGGCTATTTGGATATATTAAGGGTGCGTTCAAACCGATGAACGCCAAAAGATAAAACAGGACCAAGAGTAATGTGCCCAGCTATTGTACCTCAGGGCCAACAGCGTGGTTACCTCGTTCCCATCGGCGGAGCAGAGGACAAAGCAACCAAACCCACAATTCTTAAAAGATTTACCGAAATTTGCGGCGGCGCAGATGCGCGGATTGTTGTGATTCCAACCGCATCAAGGCTCGATGACACTGGTCGTATGTACCAGAAGCTGTTCAAACGGTTGGGGGCAGGGCAAGTGTCCTACATTCCCATTACCAGCCGCGAGGACTGTGATAACCCGGATTATGCCGCCGAATGTGATCAGGCGACCGGTATTTTTATCACCGGTGGTAACCAGCTTCGGCTGTCGACCATTTTGGGCGGCACGGCGGTGGCTCAGGCAATTAGGCGTGGCAATGCGGCGGGTGTGCATGTGGCTGGCACGTCGGCGGGTGCGTCGATCATGGCCGAGCATATGATGGCGGGCGGCCCCGGCGACAGCGGTGCGCGCGAGGGCGGGGCGTCTCTGGCACCTGGTCTCGGCCTTACCAACACGGCGATCATTGACCAGCATTTTTCTGAACGCAACCGCATTGGCCGCTTGCTGTCGGCGGTTGCCTATAACCCGTTTTTGTTTGGCATCGGCGTTGACGAGGACACCGGCGCTTTCATCGACCCCTATAATGTTATTGAGGTTGTTGGTAGCGGCGGTGTGACCGTTGTAGATGGCTCCGGTCTTAAATATTCATCGCTGGGTCAGGCGCGGGCAGGCGAAGCACTGGGCTTGCTGGGATTGAAGCTCGATATTTTGCACGAAGGCTGCCACTATGACCTGAATAACCGAGAGGCCTTTCCACCCGCGGAAGACGGACAGGGACACTGTAATATTTCAGTGGGAGACTAGCCGAAACAAATAAACTGCCGCAAAGCAAAATATTGCCAAATCATCATTGTCGGGGGACGAAAAATGAAAATTCTTAGCAGCAACGTCTATGTTGGGCCCAATACATACGCGAAATTTCGCGTCATTCGACATGTGCTTGATTTGGGTATTCTGGAAAATTGGCCCTCGGTAAAACTGGGCACAGGTTTCACAGAAGGCCTTGTTGCTGCGTTGCCCGGGCTCGGCGAACACGGTTGCTCTTACAAAACTCAAGGTGGTTTCCTGCGGCGTCTGCGCGAGGACGAAGGCACCTGGATGGGCCACATCATGGAGCATGTGGCGATTGAATTGCAGTGTGTTGCCGGTAACGAAGTTACCTACGGCAGAACCCGCTCAACCGGTGAGCCGGGTCAATATAATATGGTTTACGCCTACAAGCACCGCGACGTGGGGCTGGCGGCTGGTAAGCTGGCGATCAAGCTATTGATGCACCTGTTACCCGCAGACGTTCAGGCGCAGGTTGACTATGACATTGAAGATGACTTTGACTGGGACGACGAGTTAACTTCATTCATCCGCAGCGCCCAGCGCCATGCCTTTGGCCCCAGCACTGGCTCGTTGGTGGCCGCAGCAGAAGAACGCGATGTTCCCTGGTTGCGGCTCAATGCCCACAGCCTTGTGCAGTTCGGCCACGGCAAATACCAGAAACGCATTCAGGCGACCATCACCAGCGAAACCCGTCATATCGCGGTGGAGATATCCTGCGATAAGGAAGATACCCACCGCCTGCTTAACGATCTGGGTTTGCCGGTGCCGCAACAATATATGATCTACAGTGCGCGCGAGGCCGCTCGTGCGGCCAACAAAATCGGTTTCCCGGTAGTGGTTAAACCCCTGAGTGCCAACCATGGCCGCGGCGTTACCATCAACATCAATAACGACGATGAAGCCCGTACTGCGTTTGGCATGGCAAAAGAGCAAGGCACAAGTCGCGCAGTGCTGGTGGAAAGTTTCATCACTGGCTTCGATCATCGTATGCTGGTGGTCAACAACGAGCTTGTTGCGGTAGCGAAACGTATTCCCGGCCATGTTGTCGGTGACGGTAAAAAAACCATTATCCAACTGATCGACGAAGTGAACGAAGACCCGCGCCGCGGCGTCGGCCACGAAAAAGTTCTGACCCGGCTTGAGATTGATGCGCAGGCTTCGCGCCTGATGGAAAAATCCGGCTACACGCAAGAAACCGTGCTCAAGCAGGGCGAGGAGTTTTACCTGCGGTCAACCGCGAACCTGTCCACCGGCGGCACCGCGGTTGATATGACCGATGTGGTCCACCCTGACAATCGCGAGATGGCGGTGCGGGCGGTGCAGGCTGTTGGTCTCGATGTGGGCGGGGTTGATTTCCTCACTGACGACATCACCCAGTCCTACAAGGACATTGGCGGCGCGATCGTTGAGGTGAACGCTGCCCCAGGCTTCCGTATGCATGTGGCGCCCAGCGAAGGCACGCCGCGCGATGTCTCCGGTAAAGTGATCGATATGCTGTTCCCGGTGGATACGCCCAACCGTATTCCAATCGCGGCCATTACCGGCACCAACGGCAAGACCACGACCTCGCGCATGCTGGCTAACATCATGAAAACATGCGGTAATACCGTTGGCCTAACCACCACCGACGGTATTTATGTCGACGGTAAGCAAACAGTAAAAGGCGACACAACCGGCCCGCGCTCGGCGCAAATGGTGCTGCGTGATCCGACGGTTGATTTCGCGGTGATGGAAAC
>JAJFIT010000242.1 GCA_021774775.1 Alphaproteobacteria bacterium
GCGTCCAGGTCGGTTTTGGCATACACCAGCAATACATCCGCATCCGGGCCGTTGGTGATCCACATTTTGTTACCGTTCAGTGTATAGCCGCGGTTGGTTTTCTCGGCTTTCAGCTTCATGGAAACAACATCTGACCCAGCGCCAGGCTCGGACATGGCCAATGCGCCCACATGCTCGCCGGAAATCAATTTTGGCAGGTATTTGGCCCGCTGGTCCGCACTGGCGTTTTTGACAATCTGGTTGATACACAGATTTGAATGCGCGCCGTAGCTCAGGCCCACCGAAGCTGACGCGCGGCTGATCTCCTCAAGCGCAATCACATGGGCCAGATAGCCCATGTTCGAACCACCAAATTCTTCCGGCGCGGTCATGCCGAGCAAGCCCAGCTCGCCCATCTTTTGCCACAAGTCGGCGGGGAACATATTGGTTTCGTCAATTTCACCGGCGCGCGGGGCGATTTCGTCCCTGGTAAAGCGGGAAACCATATCGCGCAGCATGTCCAGGTCTTCGCCGTGGTTAAACTGTAGGTGCGGAAATTCAAACATTTGTCGTCCTTACTGGGTTCAGCGTTTTTTGCTGGTTATTTGTTGTCTGTTATTCGGGCCTATTATTCGGGATCGTCAACGATCACCAAAATGGTGCCGTCTGCAACCTGATCTCCGGGTTTTACGTCGAGCTGCGCGACCGTGCCGTCTTTGGGTGCTGCAATGGTTTGCTCCATTTTCATGGCTTCCATCACCAGTAGCGGATCGCCGCGCTCAACCGCATCACCCACGGCAGCTTTAAGCTCAAGGATTTTGCCCGGCATGGGTGCCATCACGGTGCCGGGACCGTCTGCATCATCGCTGCCACCGCCGTCACGAGCGTGGCGTTTCAGGCCCAGGCTTCGGTCAGCATCGATCAGGTTGACGTGGCTGTCGCTAACCTCAGCGAACAGGCGTTGGCGCAGACCGTTCGACGTGAATGTAAGCACAATGCCCGCCATTGAAACGCCTTCGGCGCGCAGCCTATGGTCATCATGGCTGGCAACCAACACACCGTTTTTTTGCTCAAGAACAACTGTTAAACCGTCACCGTCACCGGTTTCGAATTTCAACTGTTCGTCTTGGGGCAGGTTAAGCCTGAAACTATCGGTGCTGTCCCAGGGGTCTGCCGACAGCCGGTTTGCCCCGTGCGTCTGCCGGTTTGCCCAAATTGCCAGTGCAGCAACAAGATAGTCATGCGCGGTAACCTCAGGTGGTTCCAGCAGCGCTGCTTCATTGTCCGGGATGAAACCGGTATGCACATCACCGGCAACGAATTGCGGGTGCCGCAGCGCGCGCAGCAAAAAGTCCCGGTTGGTGGAAAGCCCGGTAATCGGCGTTTCCGCAACCAGATCAGCCAGCCCGTGGATGGCATCTGCCCGGGTTTCGCCCCACGCAATTAGCTTGCCGATCATGGGGTCGTAATGGATGGAAACCTCGTCGCCAGCGCGCACACCGGCGTCTATGCGGCTGTTGGGCGCTGTCTCAGCGAAGGGGTCAAACATGCCGATGGTGCCGATCGATGGCAGGAAGCCATTGAACGGGTCTTCTGCATACAGGCGCACTTCAACCGCGTGGCCGTGGGTTAACACATCGATTTCGTCTTGCGAAAGTGGCAGTTCCTGGCCTTGGGCTGCAATAATTTGCCATTCGACAAGGTCCTGACCAGTGATCATTTCGGTCACAGGATGCTCCACTTGCAGGCGGGTATTCATTTCCATGAAATAGAAGGGCGCCCCGTCAAGGCCGTCCGCGACATCGACAATAAACTCGACCGTGCCAGCACCCACATAGTTGATCGCCTGCGCTGCTTTCACCGCCGCTTCGCCCATGGCGCGGCGCATCTCTGCGCTCATACCGGGGGCAGGGGCTTCCTCGACAACTTTCTGGTATCTGCGTTGCAGGGAACAGTCGCGTTCAAACAGATGAACTGTGTTGCCGTCATGGTCACCGAATACCTGCAATTCGATATGACGAGGTTTCTGAATTAGTTTTTCAATCAGAAGCTTGCCGTTGCCAAAGGAATTTTCGCCCTCGCGCCGCGCCGCTTCAATCGCTGCTTTTACTTCCGCTGCCTTATGGACGATACGCATTCCCTTACCGCCGCCGCCCGCAACTGCCTTGATCAACACCGGGAAACCAATTTTCTCGGCTTCGGTCGCCAGAAACTCGTCCGATTGCTCGTCGCCGTGATAACCGGGCACAACCGGCACACCGGCATCTGTCATCAATTGTTTGGCCGCGCCTTTCAGCGCCATGGCATTCATTGACGCAGCGCTCGGCCCAATGAAAATGATGCCTTCCTTGGCACAGCGATCAGCAAACTCAGGGTTTTCAGACAGAAAGCCATAGCCGGGGTGAATGGCATCAGCGCCGGTTTCCTTCGCGGCGCCGATTATCTTGTCGATAACCAGATAGCTTTCATTGGCCGCCGCCGGCCCGATATGAACCGTTTGGTCAGCCATGGCAACATGAAGCGCGTCTTTATCTACGTCCGAATGCACCGCGACGGTTTTAATGCCCAGGGTTTGGCAGGTGGTCATAACCCGGCAGGCAATTTCACCGCGGTTGGCAACAAGAAGTTTGCGAATTTTATTGGGTGTGCCTGTTGTTACTGTGTCGGTCATCAGTCAGCACTCCAATTGGGTTTGCGTTTTTCGAGAAAGGCGCTCAGGCCCTCCTGTCCTTCATCGCTGGTGCGGCGTTCGGCGATATGCTCTGCTGTTTTTTTGCGCAAGCCGTCGGTGATTTCGGCATCCGCAACCATCCTGATAAGCGATTTGCTGGCGGCCTGGGCAATTGGGCCACCGGCGAGCAAGTAGCCAATCAGGCCGTCAATAATCATCCGGGCTTCTTCAGGTGTTTGCGCGACCTCATGCACCAGACCAATCCGCCGGGCTTCGATACCGTCAAATCGCTCGGCGGTCAGGAAATAGCGCCGCGCCGCACGCTCACCGATTGCGCGCACCACATAGGGTGAGATCGTGGCGGGCGTTAGTCCCAGTTTCACTTCTGACAAGGAAAAAACCGCGGTTGAGAGCGTCACAGCGATGTCGCAGCAGGCCGTTAGGCCGACACCGCCGCCGAAGGCTGTACCATTGACAAATGCAATGGTCGGTTTCGAGCAGGTATTGATGGTGGAAAGCATATCGGAAAGACGCATGGCGTCTTCGAGGTTTTCTTGCTGGCTGAACGTTGCAGACTGTTTCATCCAGTTGAGATCAGCACCCGCCGAAAAGCTTTTACCGGCACCCGTAAGCAGAATGACGCGTACCGCATTATTTTCATCCAGAGCCACGTAGGCGGTCTGCAATTCTGCTATCAGCTCATTGTTGAAGGCGTTGTGCACGTCCGGGCGGTTGAGAGTAACGGTGGCAACGCCGCGGTCATCAATATCAATTATCAGGTTGTTGCTCATGATCGCTCCCTACATTCTGAACACGCCGAACCGGGTCGGCTCGATCGGTGCGTTCATGGTGGCGGAAAGGCCCAGCCCCAATACCCGGCGAGTATCGGCCGGGTTTATCACCCCGTCATCCCACAGCCGCGCGCTGGCATAGTAGGGGTGGCCCTGTGTTTCATACATCTCAAGGATCGGGGCCTTAAACTCTGCCTCTTCTTTAGCGGACCAGCTTTCGCCGCGCAGCTCCATTCCGTCGCGCTTAACAGTAGACAGCACGCCTGCTGCCTGTTCGCCGCCCATCACTGAAATGCGCGCATTGGGCCACATCCACAAAAAACGGGGTTGGTAGGCACGCCCACACATGCCGTAGTTTCCGGCACCAAAACTGCCGCCGATGATGATGGTGAATTTCGGCACATTGGCGCAGGCAACGGCAGTGACCATTTTCGCACCGTCGCGGGCGATGCCACTGTTTTCGTATTTTTGTCCAACCATAAAGCCGGTGATATTTTGCAGAAATACCAGCGGAATACCGCGCTGGGCACAAAGCTCAACAAAGTGTGCGCCTTTACGCGCGCTTTCGGCGAACAAAACGCCGTTGTTGGCCACAATACCAACCGGATAGCCGTGAATATGGGCAAAGCCGCA
>JAJFIT010000243.1 GCA_021774775.1 Alphaproteobacteria bacterium
GTGCGCTCAACAATCTCGTCGATGGTGTTGCGCGGATGAATACGAAAGTTAATCAGCGCGCGGGCTTCCTGCGGCAGGATATTTTCCTTGGACCCGCCGTTGAACACCGTGGCCGCCGTTGTCGTGCGGTACTGCGCGGCAGAATAAGCGGTGTCAGACAGGCTGGATTTCACCAAGGGGCCAAACAGCCACAGATTAGCCGCCGCCACCCGCTGCATGAAGGGCATCTCACCCGCTATCGCGCGCAGGTTCGCCCCGTCCGCGGCTCCGATCTCAATGGGGAACGGGTTTGACTGTACCCTGTCCACCGCGCGGGCCAGCTTGCTAACCGCAGTGTCAGCGCGCGGTGTTGACGAATGGCCGCCGCTGTCGCGCGCCACCAACTCCAGTGTCAGAAAGCCTTTTTCCGCCAGACCCACCACCGCCATGGGGCCATCGATAAAATCAAGAAAGCCTTCCAGAATGGTCAGGCCTTCATCGAGAATCCAGTCAAACCGGATGCCGCGGCTTGCCAGCAGTTCAGCAATTTTCACCGCGCCGCGCTGGCCGCCAATTTCTTCATCGTGGCCAAAGGCCAGATAAATATCCTGCTCGGGCTGGAAACCTTCAGCCGCCAGTCGCTCGACCGCCTCCATCACCAGCACCACAGTTGATTTGTCGTCCAGCGAGCCACGCCCCCAAACGAAACCATCCGCAATAACACCACCGAACGGCGGGTGGGTCCAGGTTCCTTCGGTGCCGGGCTCGATCGGCACAACATCCATATGGCCCAGGAAACCGATGGAGGTTCTGCCGGGGTCTTTGCCTTGCCAGCGGTACAGCAACGAATAGTCATTCACCGTTTCGCGCGACAGCAACCGGTGCGCGTTAGGGTATGTCTCGGCCAGCCAGCTATGGAACGCCAAAAAGGCCTCGCCTTCGGTATCGGCCGTCGGCGACCATGAAATTGTCCGCATCTGCACCGATTGGCTCAGGTGCTGTGCAATTACCGCGGTGTCATAATTTGGGGCTGCCACCTCAGGCGCATCCAGATACGGTGACGGCAGGTCGCTTGCCCGCCAAACCGAAATACCCAACAGCACAACAATAGCCAGCGCGGCTGCGCCTAAAAACTTGCCCATTTAAAACCCCTTTTTGATTAAATTCCCGTCTATTTTTCCGCTTTGTCTTTGTCGTCTTTTTCAGCCTCAACCGGATAAACGAACTCGGCTTTATCGGCACCGAACAAATGCTCGCGGAACCAGTTCAGCGCATGTTCGGTGATCGCGCGCCGGGTTTTCGGCTTCGAGGGGCCATGGCCCATGTCGCTATAGACAATCATCCGCGCTTCAACGCCCTTGTCCAGCAGTAGCTGACGGAACTGATAGCCGTTAGCGATGGGTACCCGCGCGTCATTTTCGCCGTGCTGCACCAACACCGGGGTTTTGGCGTTGTCGATATAGGTTACCGGCGAAGTTTTTGCGTAAACCGCATCGTCTGCCAGCGGCGTGGCAGCGAAATATTCGGTGGTGAACTGGGTAATGTCGGTGTTGTAATAATAGGTACGCCAGTCGCTGATGCCCGCGCCCATAATGGCGGCGGTGCAGATGTCAGAATAGGTGGCCAGCATCGCCGATATATGCCCGCCCTGGCTCCAGCCCAGACAGGCCACGCGCTTGGGGTCAACAAGGCCCTGCTCCACCAGCATTTTCACACCGGCAATGATGTCGCGCGCCGGGCCAATGCCCAGGTTTTTCAGGTTACTGGTCTGAAAGGCTTCGCCGTAGCCCGCACTGCCGCGGTAATTGGTTTGCAGCACCAAGGCACCCTTACCTTCCGCCGCCAGCACTTCCGGATGATAGATCGAGCGCGAACCAGACATCAGGGGCCGGTCGGTGCCAGTGGGCCCACCGTGGGTGCGCACATACAGCGGATAGCGCTTGCCCGGTTTATAATCAACCGGTTTGGTCAGCACACCCTCAATCTCAAGGCCGTTGTCCGACTGCCAGGTGATAAGCTCCCTGGTTGGTTTTTCCATCTCGGTAACTTGCGCAGACAGGTCTGTTAATTTAGTGACACTCTCGCCCGCTGCCACAGTAACCTCTGCCAGTGTGGCGCTGGCGGCGTTCAGGAAGGCGCGGGTTTTGCCGTCGCTGGACACACTGAAGCCGTAAGAGAAGCTTTCCGGTGACCCAACCCGCTGAATGCCTCCGGTTTTGACATCCATTTGGAACAGTCCAAGGCCGGTGCGCACGCTGGCACCGAACAACAGTTTGTCACCCTCAAACCACACCAGGTTGGGATCGTATGTGGGCATGTCGATGGTCTGCGCCTGATCACCTTTGGAGCTGCGAATGACAATATCAGAAAGGGTCGGGAACCCGGTAGCGTTGGTATACACGAGCATGCCACCGCCCGCCTGCCACACCGGGGTTGATTTCACCCCGTAATCATCATCAATCAGGTTCGGCTCGCCGCCCGCGACATCCATCACATACATGCGGCCTTTCAAGAGGTCCGCCAAATGCGGACTGGGCCATGTGGTGAAGGCAATTTGCTTGCTGTCGGGCGACAGGGCAAAGCCTGTTACTGAGAAATCGCGGCCCCTGGTCAGCTGCTCGGGCTTATCGCCAAAAGACATGTCGGGTTTGAGCGCCACGCGCCAGATATGGCGGTAACCGCCGTCTTCGCGCACAACATTATAGCTGCCGTAGCGCTTTTCGCGCGCCTCGATCAGTTTTTTGTCCTCGGGCCCTGCGATGAAATAAAGTGCGCTGCCGTCAGGTGCGAACGTCAGGCTGCCTGCGCCTTTAATTTTGAACTCCGGCACGACGGCCTCACCGCCTGCCGCGCGGATGAAACCAAGCTTTCCGCCGCGCATGAAGGCAATCCACTGGCCGTCGGCCGACCATTCATAATTGCCGACGCTGTCCTCGCCGTGGGTCAGCTGGATAGGCTGGCCGCCACTGGTTGGCACCACCCAAAGCTGTGACATGTCCTTGTCATTTTCGAAATCATTCTCGAACGTCAGGTAAGCCACATGGGAACCGGACGGCGAAATTTCTGCGCTGCGCGCAATCTTCAGATCCATAAACTGGTCCAGAAGCGTCGCCTCCGGTGTTTTATCCTCCGCAACAGCACTCATTGGTGCCGCTACCAACAGCATTGCAGCTATCAGTTTTCTCATACCCGTCCCTCCAAATTTTATGTCGTGTGATATTATCTTAGATATGCCTAGCCTGCCCACACATCCAGCACATAACGACCTTCTTTAGCCATTGTGTCTAACCAGGCGTCAGCCACCTCCAGCGTGACCTCATTTTCCTCGGCATACAATGCGGCAATCGCACGCTTTACATCAGGCTCCATCGCGGCACCGTCACCGCAAATATAGATCACTGCACCTGCCTCGATCAGCTGCCACACCCGGTTGCCCTGCTTGCGCACCAGGTCTTGCACATATACGCGCTCAGGCCCGCTGCGGGAAAAGGCGGTGTGCAGTTCCACCAGCCCGTCGGCTTCAGCGGCCTTCAGGTCATCTTTGTACAGAAAATCCTGCTCCGGGTCGCGGCAACCAAAAAACAGCATGGCAGGGCCAAGGTTTGCGCCGCCGTCCCTCACCGCTCGGCGCTCCTGCAGGAAGGCGCGGAACGGTGCGAGGCCGGTGCCTGGTCCTACCATGATAACCGGAGTACCGGGGTCTTTCGGTAAGCGAAAGCCCGCAGATGGTTCCTTGATCACCGCCTGAACGCTGCTGCCCACTGCCGCTTCGTTCAGATAGCTGGAGCAAACACCGTGATACTCTCCGTTGCCGGACAACGCCGGGCCGTCCACAACGCCGACCGTGATCGAACAGCGCCCTGGAGATACCTTCGGCGACGACGAAATCGAGTAGTAACGCGGCGACAGCCACGGCACCATTTCCAGAAACAGTTCAAAAGGCAGTTCACAGGCTGGAAATTCTTCCAGCAAATCAAGGATTGATTTACGCTTGAGGAAGACCTCAGACCGGTACAGGTCTTCCCCGCCTTTGGCCTGCGCCGCCAATGCGTCAAGGGCCGGTTTTGTTTTGGGGCAGCGGGTGTTGGCCGCGAGCACACCCACATCTTTGCGGCTGGCCACGGCCTGAATTTCACCGCACACTTCTGCGAGGCGTTTAACCGAGAACGTACTGCCATTGGGGAAGGGGCTACGCCGACCACCAGTGACATCCACGCGGATATGGGCATCGTCTGCAAAGCCAAAGCAGGCCAGCGCCCGCGCCACATTGCGCGCACTGTTAACCGGCACAACGCACAAATGATCGCCGGGCTGGTATGTAACACCTTCAGGCAATTCAACTTCAATGTGACGTGTCGAGCGAGTAGACGGATTGTCACCCCCATGATTTTGCAGCTCGCGGTTCTCCAGCACTTTCATCGCCGTCGTGCCCGCCTGCGCCGCGATCGGATTGGCAGTGACACTGTCGGTTATCTCGACTTTATAAAGCGGTTGGGCATCAACAGCTTTGGCAAAATCGATATCCAGACCAAGTTCTTCGCCCACGGCGGGCAGCAGGTCGTCGAACCAGGTGTGAAACTGGCCGTCCATATCCTCGCGTGCGTCGGCTTCGCCCCGGTCGGTGAGGCGGTGGCCGCCCAGTTCAGCCAACTTGTCATCAATCATGCGCGGTATGGTCTGAAAGGTGGAGGCCCAGTCGCGGCTGCCGCAGCCAAACACAGTATAGGACACACCGCCCGCAGCGCCGGTCGCTGCAGTGTCTAACCAATCGCAAAATTTCACAGCGTTATCGGGAGCGGAACCATTATAGGACGCACAAACAATAACCACCGAGCCCTCGGTGGGCAGGTTACCGGAATAACTGTCCAGTGGTGCGAGCACACTTTCAAACCCGTTGATATCGCCGGCTTCTGCAATGTCGCGGGCGAAACCCTCTGCTGTGCCCAAATTAGAACCATACAAAACTGTAAGCAGTGTGCCGTGCCTGGGCCGCCGAGCAATTTCGCCCTGACCTGCGCTTTCATCTTCGACCTTGGCTGTGCTTGGGCGGCGCAGGATGCCGTCTCGCAGTTTGGCTTTGATGGTGAAACCATCGGGCTTCAGCGACAGGGTTTCCTTGATTTTCAGCTGATAGTTCTTGTGATCAAACAGCTGAAACCGCTGCAAGATCATGGCAAGTACAAGAATGGCCTCCTGAACGGCGAACTGGCGGCCAATGCAGGCGCGCTTGCCGTTGCCAAACGGTTTGTATGCATAGTCGGGCCGGGTTGCCTCGGCCTCACCCATAAAATTATCCGGATTAAAGGTCTCAGCATCATCGCCCCAATAGGCCGCATCCCGGTGCAAACTGGGGATCAGGACGGTGATGAAGGTGTTTTTCTTCAGTGGATATTTACCCCCGATAATCTCGTCTTCGTATGGGGCGAGACTGAAGGCAGGTGCAGTTGGCCACAGGCGCAGTGCTTCCATCAGGATAGCGCGCGTGTAATCAAGCTGGCCAATTTGGGCGATCGTTGGGGCAACGGCCACATTGTTACCCAGAACCCGGTCCACTTCGGCGTAGGCTTTGGCCAGCACGTCTGGATTGTTCAGGATATAATATAGGGTGAAAGACAACAGGCCCGAAGTTGTCTCGTGGCCTGCAATTAAAAAAGTATTGATCTGGTAGCGAATATTTTCGTCGGTTAAGCTTTCGCCGGTGACTTTATCAACCCCCGCCAGCATGAAATTCAACAAGTCTTTTTGCGCGTTATCGCCGCCGCGGCGACGTTCGGTCACGATGTCGTCGACCAGCTTGTTCATGAAGGACACATCGTCGCCCATCTCGGTTATTCGCTTACGCAGGGCCACTTTCTCAAACGGCAGCCCGCGCTGCAGCATGCAGGTTTCCAGCGTGCGCCCCAGAGCATCAATGAACGGGTGAAAATCTTCACGGTAGAAGGAATTAAACCGATAATCAAAGCCGCACAGGCCAATGGTATCAAGGGTCAGACCTGTCATATCTCGCACAACGTCAATTTCGTCGTCGGCGTTCATGCGTTCCCACTTCAGCATAAGCTGGTCGGCGATATCCACCATCATCGGCAGATAGTCCACCATCGACTTTTGGCTGAATGTGGGCATCAGAATATTGTGGGCCTTGGCCCAGGTGGGGTCGTCGCTATCGCCGGTGAACAAGCCGTCACCGCCCACCGCGCGCACTCGCCGCAAGGGGCCACGCACCGCTTTTCCAAACCGGCTTTCGTCGCACAGTTCCTTGACCAGATCAGCGCCCGACACAATCACCATCGGCGAGCCCATCATATCAAGCCAGAATATCGGGCCCAGCTCCTTGGCATGCTCCATGAGGTTCTGCAGGGGGGCGTCCGGGTCAACCGACAGCGCATTACCAACAAGCGGCTTGCCGTCGGGTTTAGGAATCGGGTGCAAGCGGTTCTTTTCGGCCATCAACTGGTCTCCTGAAGCTTTGGTCGCCGCCAGTCAATGCAGCGCGAGATAATTGATATCATTAGAGGATTGACCTGTATAGAGCGGCTGGCCGCCCGGGTCTAAACTTTTGACATTGTTCGAAATCGATCATCGTCTGTTCGGATTCGAACAATAACAGCACCGCCCCAACGGCCCAAAATCGGCAAGCCACTGATAAACAATAAAAATATTCATCGAAGCCAGTTGGTGCAGAAATTGCTAGTGATAGGGTCTCATACCATCACTGCCTACAATCCAGCGGAGTTTTTTCATGGTCAAAAACTATCTTGCGGTCGCCGTTCGAAATATTATGAAGAATAAGATATTTTCTTTCATCAATATTGCCGGGCTGTCCATCGGCTTGTCGGCGGTGATGCTGATCACGCTCTATATCTGGGATGAGTTCACCTACGATAATTATCTTGGCAAGAATAACGGCATCCACAAGCTGGAGCTGGAAACCAACTTTGGCGGCAGGGGTGTTCGCAAAAACCGGGTCACGGCGGGCGCTGTGGCGGTTGGGCTATTGGCCGACTACCCGGACCTTGTTGCCAATTCCGCTCGTGTGAACAATTTCACCGGTACAGTAACGCTGGGCGACCGCAGTGTCAGCGAAGCAGCCATGCGGGTTGACCCATCTTTTTTCCAGCTGTTTGACATTGAATTTGTTGCTGGCAGCTCGACCACTGCCATGCCTGATATGTCCAGTGTTGCGCTGTCTGAAACAGCTGCGAGTAAATATTTTGAGCCCGGCACCGCAGTGGGGCAAACGCTGCAGCTAGACGACGGCAAAAGCTACCGCGTCGGGGCAGTGTTCAGGGATTTTCCCGACAACACGCACCTGCGCCCCACCATGATTTTCCCGCTGCAGCCAGGCCGGTATGACCTGGTATCGGATGATGCCGGGTGGTGGCAAATGCGATTTTTCACATACGTGCAACTAAAAGACGGCGTTACCGCCACACAGCTGGATGCTGTGCTGCCAGACTTCATCGATCGCCACCGAGACGAGATAAGACCCGACACCGCCATGAGCAGCGTATACGGCTTCAACATTATCGCGCTGGCCGATGTTCACTTTGAAACCGCCGCCGCCAATGCTGGTGACCCGTTAATTTTAACCGGGTTTGCCGCCATCGCCATTGTTATTCTGTCCATAGCGACTTTCAATTTTATGAATATGTCGATCAGCCGCGCTGTTATTCGAACCAAAGAGGTTGCTGTCCGCAAAGTTTTCGGCGCCGGCAGGGGCAACGTTATCAGCCTGTTCCTGAGCGAAACATTGGTGACCGTGTTGATATCACTGTTCCTGGCGCTGGTTATCACCGAGATGTCGTTGCTGTGGTTTAATGACTTTGTTTCCAAATTGATGTCGATGGGTGTTTTTGTCAGCCCCATTTTTATCATTGGCATGATTGGCCTGGTGGTCACGGTTGCGTTTGGTGCCGGTTTTTACCCGGCTTTCATTATGTCGAAAATTCGCCCGGCTGTGGTTCTAAGCGGCGGGCGGTCGCAAAGCAGAAATATGTCCCGACTGGGCATGGCACTGGTTACCATACAGTTTGCTGTCGCTATCGCGTTGATCATCACCACCACAATTATCTACCAACAAATTCGCTACAGCCAAACCATGGACCCCGGATACAATAAGGAAAACCTTGTTCTGTTGCACGGGCTTCAGCACCCATCAGTAAACCCGTTGCTTCAGGTACTGAAGCAACGGTTGCTGGCGCACCCGGGCATCAGCGATGTGTCACTAACTGATCAGGCCCCCGGCGGCACTTACGGCTGGTACGAGGGCGTAGACCGGATTAACGGGGCCGCGCTGGAGCGGTCCATCAGCGTTCGGGGTATGTTGGTCGACCAGGACTTCACCGCGACCTACGGTATGGAAGTGGTGGCCGGCCGTTCGCTTTCCGAGGAAAGAGCTGCCGATATCGCACGAGGGACAGGCGAAGAGCAAAATCGAGAGACGTCCAATATAATGATCAACCAACAGGCGGTGAAGATTTTGGGTCTGGGTTCGCCGGGCGAAGCAATTGAGAAAACCTTTGGCCAAAATGATATGTGGACAGTGGTGGGCGTTGTCGGCGACTATTTGCTTGGATCGTCCAAAGGCACAGTGCCACCAATGATGTTTTCCATCGACCAACAAGGCTTCAGAACGCTGGCCCTGCGCTTCAACGCCAACGAGGTGTCAGGGCTGCTGGCTGACGTTGACGCCGTATGGGCCGACATTATCGGTGCGCGGCCGGTCCGCCGCCAGTTTATGGATGATCGCATCAGCGCCCTTTACCGCACGGAACAACAACAAGGGCAAATATTTGCCCTATTCTCCGGCCTCGCTGTGCTGGTGTCCTGCATCGGGCTATACGGCCTTGTATCCTTCAGTGTCGCCAAGCGGCAAAAAGAGATCGGCGTGCGCAAAATACTCGGTGCTACCAACGGTATCATCACCCGCCAGATATTGTGGGATTTCTCGAAGCCAGTGCTTATTGCCAACCTGATGGCCTGGCCGCTGACCGCCTATTTGATGAGTGGCTGGCTGACCAATTTCAATTACCGGATTGATCTGGGGCCAACGCCGTTTCTGGCGGCCGCGGCAGCGGCGCTGGTTGTCGCAGGCCTGACGGTTATTGGCCATGCCGTCCGCGTCGCCTCCGCCAACCCCGTTCACGCATTGCGCCACGAATGAGGGGTAGTAGATTCAAATTACCAGGGATGGATTGGCGCGATCACCAATCAACCATCTCATAGGCTTATTTCGCGGAAGGCGTGGTGTCCTTGACGGTATCCCAGGTCTCCAGCAATTTATCGACCACCACAACACCGACTTGGTAAGCCGCTTCCAGCGAGGGTTGAAATCCCGCGCTTGCAATTTCGGGCGATAGCTTGATGCCATTCAGGCTTTCTTCCGCTGTGGTGCCTGGGGACTGCATGGCATAATTGCTGGCAGTGCGCAGCACCATCACCCGCCGGGTATCTACCTTGCCGACATTCTCCAACATTTTTAGCGCATAGAACGAACCGCTATCCTCCATGGCGGAGGTGACAAAATTGCCCTTGCCTTCAGTCCAGTAGGATACCCACCCATTGGCCCATTCATTCATCTTTTCGCCGTGCCAATAAGTCATGGCGGCCATATGGTCACCCTTCAGGACAAACGGTGGGCGCTGTGCCAAAGGATGGTCAGTATAATGCGCGCGGTGCTTTTGCATGTTCTCGGTGTCTTCCAGCTTCACGTCTTTGGTTAGTTGATAAGCCCATTCCGTTAGATTGGGATTGAGCTGAAATACATAGCCCTGTTCTGCTGGCGGTGTTGGTGCCTCATAGGGCTTGTCGCGCCGCAACGGGAAATAGCCAGTGGTCCAGTCTTTTGGCATTTCGCGGGCATCAATATGGTGCGCCAGATCGCCGTCCACGATCCATTCAGCCCAAGCCGCAGACCCAATGGACCCGTCCGCAGGGTCAATACCTGAGATGCCCGCAATCAGCCAATACGCTTTGCCAAGGTCGAACCTCTCATCCAAGCCAAGTGCCATGATGGTCGATGTGGCTTTGATGGTTCCAATGCCGGTGACAACACCAAGAACGCCTTTTTCGCGGTTTATGCGCAGTTCCTGGCCTGTTACCTTGAATTCCAGTTTTTCATCAAGCGGCGTTCGCGACACCCAGCGGTTAAACTCTCCTGCCCCGGCAGATGTGGCTGCGCCGCTGTCAAACATGGCGACAATGACCACCTTAACCGAAATTTTGGCACTGATTTCACCCGCTTGCTGCTGCGGAGCTTCTTGACAGGCACCTAAAATCATCAGCGCAGCGAGCTGCAACGAGACGAACAGTTTCGACATTTTCATGGGTACCTCTCCGTGGTTTTCAAATTCATAAAACAATGTAGCGCGCAACAAACAGCAGCGCGATGATAGCGGCCACAGGGTGCAGCCTTCGGCCCTCGCCTTTGGCAATCTTGATCAAAACATAGGCGATGATGCCCGCGCCGATACCGTTAGCAATACTGTAGGTAAAGGGCATCAGCACAATGACCATAAAGGCCGGAACAGCAACTTCAAGCTCTGTGAAGTCAATTTTGCTAACCGAGCCGAGCATTAGAATGCCCACCATCACCAGCGCGGCTGACGTTGCTGACACCGGAATAAGGGCAACCAGCGGGGCCAGAAAAATGCACAGCAAAAATAGAGCTGCAACCACAACTGCTGTTAGGCCAGTTTTGCCGCCAGCAGCAATGCCGCTACCGCTTTCAATATAGGTTGTTGTGGTTGACGTGCCCAACAGCGCACCCGCCGTGGTGGCCACAGCGTCCGCCATCAGGGCTTTGTTGATGCGCGGCAGTTTCCCTTCGCGGTTCAAAAAGCCGCCTTTGTCGGCGGTTCCGTATAGAGTGCCAACCGTATCGAGCAAATCGACCATGGTAAAAGCGAGCGTGATAAAAAACAGATTGAGAAATACGGCGACATTAAAGCCATCTGCGCCCAGGAACACACCAAAATCCAGTTGCAAAAAAGTGGCGCTGATATCAAGCGACCCACTGACAGGGTGGTCGGGAAGGCTGGTCTCGCCCAGCGTGAAACTGAGGAACGTTATGGCCGCAATACCAATCAAGATGGCGCCGCCAACTCGCCATACACTTAAAACCACCATAATCAACAAGCCAACAAGCGTCAGGTAAATTGTCGGGTCAGAGAAATCACCAAACTGCCAGATTTGCGGCGGCGCGTCTGAAACTTTGCCAATAAGCGAGCCGGTGTCAGCGCCTGTGTTTGCCGCAATGATATCGATAACCGGGCCTTGGTTTACGTCAACGACACCCGCATTATTAAGACCAATCAGGGCGATGAATAAGCCAATGCCTGCTGGTATTGCATTGCGCACGCCGGGCGGAATTGCCTCCAGAATGGCGGCCCGCGCTCCGGTTGCTGTTAAAAATATGAAAATCAACCCCGACAAAAACACAATCGCCAGCGCGCCCTGCCAAGTGTAGCCCGCCTGGAACACTACGCCGTAAACGAAAAATGCGCTAAGGCCAATGCCCGGAGCCTGGGCAAAAGGATAATTGGCCAACAGACCAGACAGTAAGCAGCCGATGGCTGCAGCGATGCAGGTGGCAATGGTGACAGCCTGAAAGTCCATGCCGGTTTGCGACAGCAGTGACGGACTAACGATAATAATATAGGCCATGGTCGAAAAAGTGGTCAGACCAGCGACAAGCTCGCGGTTGACCGTGGTGCCGCGCTCGGCGAGCTGGAAAAAATTCTGCATATACCGCTTCGCCTTTTCTCTCATTATAGAAAACTACGGATGATCGCGGTTTTCATTTCAATAGTGACGAAAGACGAGGCAGGGCACAAGCGCCAAGCCAAACGGGCAATTAATTCTGTTGGGAAGCCGCCCTGTCGTACGGTTTGTTTTTGGTGACGCGCAGAATAGCAAAAAAATGGTGCGCCATAAAAAAAGCCGCTCAAACGAGCGACTTTTTTTACATAGTGACTGAATTTTTAGTGGCGCACCGGGGAGGATTCGAACCCCCGGCCCCCAGATTCGTAGTCTGGTGCTCTATCCAGCTGAGCTACCGGTGCATTGCCAAAAACCAGCGCTGAGGCTTTTCCCATAAAGGGCAGCGTTTCAGCGTGCGGCGGAACCTAATCAGATTGATGTTTGATTGCAAGCGGGAAATCCGCTTTTTGTCGCCGCGTCGGCGAAACTGGTCAAATTTGGCGCGTTTTCACTACTATTACTCGTTTGCGGCCAAAGATTTAGAGTCAGAAAATCAAACCATAGATTACTTTACAGCAATAGCAGCTGCCCGTTATTTTACCGGGAGAGCACACGTTAAACCGACGTGCACCCCTACCTCTACCCAGGAGACTCGACCATGAAATTACCCATTCTGGCTACCGCCACATTGCTGCTTTCAAATGGCGTTTTGGCAGGCGACCCCGGCTTTGCCCCCCAGTGTGATTCTTTCAATGCAGCATTAAACGACAGATACAAAGGCAAATGGCAGGTGGCCTGGACCTACAGAACCGCCCCGGGCGAATATTCAAAAACAACCGCCACATCACGCATTGCAAACGCACCCGGTGCCTGCGGCATACGAGAACATTTCGAGGGCGCCCGCGACGAGCCTTATTTTTACGAATGGACCACAACATCGCTGAACGCGCCCACGCGCGAGGGCGTATGGCTCGACTCTGCTCACGGGCGGTTTCTTCATTACAAAGCCGCTGAAGGTACCGACGACTGGCCGGTCCGGTTTGTCTGGAGCCACAAAAACGACCGTCTGCAAACACGGTTCCAATATAGCACAGTCAAAGACGACAGCTTCACCATTGAAAGACACTTATCGTCGGACGGTGGACAGTCATGGGCGTTAACCTCAAGCGCGGTGTATAGGCCCTATAAAAAACCACCACCAAATCCAGTCAGCAAAAGCCGCTAGGCAAATCGAGCACGGTGTAATAAGAAACCGCCTTTTCTGACCTGCGGCATAAACACCATTGGTTTAGCCGCCTTTTCATCGCTATAATTCCTTTGTGTCCAGAAATTTAAGGCCTGCGTCCAATGTATTCCAAACCGCCAATCTGTTTGCTTCTGCTGGTTTCGCTGACAGCTCTGTCGGGCTGCAGCTCAAATAGTGACTGGCCGAATCTGTCGGACAAAATGCCGGACCCCGCGTCGCGCAACCGAACTGTAGAAAGGGCTGATCCGTCCATTGCGCCTCGCCCGCAGGAACAGGTGCCCACAACGCTCGCGGAAGCAGAAACTCTGTTCGCCGCTGTTAACGCAGACATCGCATCGGCGCAGGAAACCTATACACAGGCGCTGGCAACCTTTCGCGCTGCCAGAGCCGATGACGGTGACAGGGTACACTTGTGGCTGGAGGCCCAACTGGCGCTGACACGGCTCAGTCAAACTGTCAGCAGACTGGATGTCATCCTGTTCAATGAAAATCTGGCGGAAAGCGAGCCGGGTCTGCGCAGCCGGGCAACCAAAGCCCGTATTGACGCACAAGTGGTTGCCGCACGCCAGTCATTGGCGGCGCAAAAGCCCGACGCAATTTCCTAAACTCAGGATTTATCCGGCACTAGGGGTTAGAGGCGGCTATGGCTTTCTCAACGGCGCGCACCACACAGTCTGCTGCGAGCGTGCCCAGCACCGCCATAGCAACACCGCGGTCCGTGTCAGGTGCATGTGCGCCGGTGGACAGGGCAAAGATGGTGTCGCCGTCAAACGGCGTGTGAATAGGCCTGAGCGCACGGGCAAAACCGTCCTGCGCCATTAGGGCCAACCGGGTGCAACCGGCTTTGTCGAGGGCTGCGTTGGTGGCAACCGCCGCAATAGTTGTGTTGGCGCCAGCGAAGCCAAGTTTTGGCAGGTCCACGACACCGTGCTCCGGTTCTTTGGCGGTCACGGCATTGCCGAAGCTGTTCACGGCGACCAGCGCCGCGACGATAGTACCGTCGGGAAGGCCAAGGCTGGCGGTGCCGAGCCCGCCGCTTTGTGCTCCTGCGGTCGCGCCGTAACCGGCGCCGTACCTACCGCATTCAACCGCTTGCCCGGCCTTTTCCACCGCCTCAATGCCCAGTGCGCGGTAAGGTGGCATATCGCCCCAGTTTTTGTCGCCGCCGTTGGCCAGATCAAACAATATAGCTGACGGCACCACCGGCACCGCGTGGGGGCTGATCGGCAAGCCAATGCCGCGTGCTGACAAGGCGCAAGTTACACCGTCTGCAGCCGCCAGGCCAAAAACCGAACCGCCCGCCAGTACCAGACCGTGTACTTTCTCAACCATGCAGGTGGGATCCAGCGCATCGGTATCGCGGGTGCCGGGCCCACCGCCGCGCACATCGACGCCCATGGCAACCGGCATGTCAGGGATAATCACGGTAACCCCTGTAAACGCCGCCGCGTCGTGGGCACAGCCAACACTGAGGCCTTCAATATCGGTGATAGAATCGGTCGGTCCGGGGTTGGCGCGAAATTCAACCATCATCCACCCTCCTCATCCTGGCCCGGCAGGCACATCAAGAATGTGGTACCTTCGGGCCCAGTGGTTTCCAGACCAATCTGGCCACCATGCGCCAGCACAATATCGCGGGCTGTGGCAAGGCCGAGCCCGGTGCCGCCAACTTTCGCCGAGGTGAAGAAGGCTTTAAAAAGGTTTGGCCGAACATGCTCCGGGATACCCGGGCCTTTGTCTGTCACCCGGATATGGCTGGTACCGTCATCATCGGCCTCGGCGATAACATCAATGCTGCCGTCCGGCCCCTGCACTTCAACAGCGTTGCGACACAGGTTAAGCAACACGCGGTGAATTTGCTCGCTGTCCACATAAATCTGGAAATCTTCGTCAATGTCACATTCAAAATGAAACTGGCCACCATCAACCAGCCCCAACGACGCGCCAACGTCAAAAATAAGCTCGCGCAGCGGCACCATTGTCTTTTCAGGCAAAGGATCCTCGGCTTTACCGTGACGAATTGTTGCCTCGCACAAGGCGATGGCGCGGCTAACAGCCGTCATCAAACGCCGGGATACCTTTTGCACTCGCGGGTGATCGACGGTTTGCAGTGCATCCGATGCCAGCTGCGCTGTCGCGAGCACATTCCTGAGATCATGGTTGATTTTGGTAACCGCCTCACCCAGGGCTGCCAGGTTATTTTTCTGCTTCAACGATTGGCGCACTTCTTCCTGCATGCGCACCAGCTCGCGCTGCACCAGGCCTATCTCGTCAGATCGTCTCCTGCCAAGTTTGACATTGCTCGGCACTTCGGGTCGGCGGCGAAACGAGACGATACTGTCTTTCACCCTGCGAATCGGACGCACCAGCATCCAGTGCAGGGCCAGATAAACCAATATTCCCGTGAACAACGAGACAATAATCGCCAAAACAAGCACATTGTTGGAATAGTTCCTGAGCGCCCCATATAGCTCGGCCTCGTCCATGGTGATCTCAAGCAGCCGGGTGCGGGCATCCATCGGTTTGCCGATCACACGAATCACACGGGTGCCACCAGAATCCAAAACACCGTAGGCATCGATGATCAGCATTCCCAGCGAAATGGTGCGCAAATCAAAACTGGCGTCTACTTCCTCGGGCATCAGGTTAAAGCCGAGAAACAGGCTTTTTTCCTGATTTCGCAGGATCACCGCGATGACGCCGGACTGGTCCAATAGCTGTTCTTCAAGCTGCGGGCTAACGGTGCTGCCGCCGCGTTCTTCCAGCGCAAGCGCCGCTATCTGGGCGTTTTCCAGGCGTTTTTCGAGAAATTCCTGCCGGAATGTGGCAATCGACGGCAGGTAAACAAACACCGACACCACCATCACAAAGAAAAATGTGAGGACAAGCAAGCGAGAACGCAAACTGGATGTGATCGGTCTATAATGCTCTGGCATGGTCTTTGTGTTCAAAACCATTCGGCATAGAAAAGCAAGTAAACAAATTTGCACAGGGACGACTTTATTTACCTATCTGCATAGGCAGCCCGCACGCCGCTATAGATAGCAATGTACCCTGCCGCAGGCACACGGCCAACAGCAGCCTGCCCGCAGGCGCGGCAAGCCTTCGCAAAAATAGATGAAAAAACATGCAAAAAGCGTGGTTTTGTGTTGTTGACTTGCCTAAAACAAGCCGGTATACAGCGCCCTCGAATTTGATGCGCCCTATAGACACGACTAAATCGATGGGTGGCACACCCGAAAGACCTTACGGCCTTGATGGTAGAGCCCCTCGGAAAATCGAGGCTATAGAGTGATTAGCTGGAGCAAATGAAATGAAACGTACATTCCAACCAAGTGAACTGGTTCGCAAGCGTCGCCACGGTTTTCGTGCGCGCAAAGCAACTGTTGGTGGCCGCCGTATCCTGAATGCACGTCGTGCTCGGGGTCGCAAGCGCCTTTCAGCCTAACAGGTTGATGGGAAGGTCTCGGCCTTCAAAGACAAAACAGATTAAAACGCCGACCGTGAATATCACCGGTCGGTTTTTTAGTTTCTGGTGGTTTGGTAGTTTTAGGCCGCCATAATCGGGACGATGATACATTGCATAGAACCGGCTCAATTAAAAATCTGGCAAACACTGATATCGGGCGAATCACTGGCCGCCCCGACTATCTGGCTGTTGCCGCGACCGGTCGCAAATGGGTAACACCCAGTTTTATCCTGCAGGCAAGCCCGCCAGCCATCGTAAGTAACGGCGAGGATGCCCGACCTGCGCGGGTCGGTTTTACCGTGTCAAAGAAAGTAGGCAACGCGGTCAGGCGCTCGCGTGCGCGCCGCCGACTGAAAGAAGCAGCCCGCGCCAGCTTCCCAGGCAAAGCACCCGCAAACTGGGACTTTGTTATCATTGGACGCGCCAGTGCTATCGACTACCCATTTGAGAAAATGTCCTCCGATATGCGCTGGGCCCTTGCCAAATTGGCTTCCAATACCGATCTAAAGTCATCAACCAGCAGGCGCAAACCTGCAAACAAGCAATAACCGGGAAAAAAACTTGAGCCGCCAGCACAAGCAACTGGACGAGGAAAACGACGCCCGCCGGTCGCCGCTTGCCCTTCTGTTTCTGGGCATAGTACGCTTGTACCAGCTTGTAATATCACCGCTTTTAGGGCCCAGATGTCGTTTTCAGCCGACCTGTAGCAGCTATGCGGTGGAGGCGATATCGCTGCACGGCGGGCTCAAGGGCGGGTGGTTAACCCTCAAGCGTATATCCAAGTGTCATCCTTGGGGTGGATTTGGATATGATCCTGTGCCACAAGGCTGCAACAAAGCCGCTGAACCGGACAAGGGCAGCGGCCCATTAACATGATAGGCGGGCAAGGCCAAACGGGCTACACGCTTTTTAGGGATGTTTCGACCGATGGGTGACAATAAGAATTTCATTTTGTTTGCAGTGCTGTCACTGGGCATTTTGCTGGGCTATCAGGCCCTTTACCTTGGCCCTAAGGACGCCGAACGCCTGCGCTACGAACAGCAGCAACGCGAATTGCAGCAGGACACGATCCAGCCATTGGATGTGGCACCGGTTGGCGCGGCACCGCAGGCTGCTGCCATCGACACCCCCAGTTCCCCGGCCTATACCGACGCAGGACGGGTAGATATCGACACGCCTGAACTAACTGGTTCCATCTCTCTGAGGGGTGCGCGGCTGGATGATCTTCTGCTGAAAAACCACAAAGAAACGTCGGCCAAGGATTCGCCCGATGTGCGACTGTTAACCGAGTTCGGCGAGGCACGTGCCTATTTCGCCAGCTTTGGCTGGACCGCTAAAGGCAAGCAAAAGGGCTTCGTTCCCGACAGTGAAACCGCGTGGACATCTGACACGAGCCTGCTGACACCGGACACACCTGTGACCCTAAGCTGGACTAACGCGGAAAATATTACCTTCCAAATGCACATTTCCGTCGACGACCAATTTATGTTCTCCATTGAACAGATAGTTCAGAACAACAGCGGCGAGCTTATCCAGATCGCCCCATCCGGCAACATCAGCCGCAATGGCAGGCCCGACACTCAAAGCCTTTATATCCTGCACGAAGGTGCCATTGGTGTTTTTGACGGTGAGTTGGAGGAAAAGGATTACGACAAACTAGAAGACGATGGTGACTTTCAGACAGGCGCTTCCCGTGCGTGGCTGGGCATAACCGATAAATTCTGGATGACCGTCTTGATCCCCGACCAGAATGCACCGCTGTTTCAGTCACAAATGACACGTCGCGCTTCAAACGGCCCTAACGGCGAAGTATTCCGGGTTAACTATGTACAAAACTGGAACCCAGTTCCCGCAGGCGGTGTGCACACATCAACCAGTCGGTTTTTTGCAGGTGCCAAGATTGTTGGCACAATTGATCGCTACGCCGAGACGCTACAAATTGATAAATTTGACCTGACCATCGACTGGGGTTGGTTCTTTTTCCTGACCAAGCCAATTTTTGCCGCAGTACATTATTTTTATGGAGCCACTGGCAACTTCGGTGTCGCCATTCTGTTGATGACTGTGGTCCTCAAACTGATCCTGTTCCCACTGGCTAACAAGTCATATGTGTCGATGGCGCATATGAAACGGGCACAGCCAAAGATTAAAAAACTTCAGGAGCGCTACGCTGACGACAAGGCCAAAATGCAGCAGGAGATGATGGCGCTGTATAAAACCGAGAAGATCAACCCCATGGCTGGGTGCCTGCCGCTGATCCCGCAGATGTTTATCTTCTTTGCGCTATACAAAGTGCTTTATGTCACCATCGAAATGCGTCACCAGCCTTTCATTGGCTGGATCACCGACTTGTCTGTCGCTGACCCGCTAACGCCGGTGAACCTGTTTGGCCTGTTACCCTTTACCCCGCCCAGCCTTATCGCTGTTGGTGTGCTGCCGATCCTGATGGGTATCTCCATGTGGCTGCAGCAGAAAATGACACCGCAAACCACCATGGACCCAACCCAGCAGAAAATTATGGGCATGCTGCCGCTTATTTTCACCTTTGTGATGGCACAGTTCAGTGCAGGACTTGTGCTGTATTGGACATGGAACAACGTCCTGACCATTGGCCAGCAGTGGTTGATTATGCGCCGGGAAAATGCCCGCAACCCCGAGTAAAACAGCTATTTGGAAACGGTCGATGCCCGATGCTCCGATGACTGAAACACCCTACAGCGAAGAAGACATCAACCGTGGTCGGCTTTTGTT
>JAJFIT010000244.1 GCA_021774775.1 Alphaproteobacteria bacterium
GATGGTGCCCCCGGTCGGAATCGAACCGACACTCCCATAAGGGAACGGGATTTTGAATCCCGCGCGTCTACCAGTTCCGCCACAGGGGCCCGTATCGGAGAGTGGGTAGTACGGCGGCGCATCATAGTCAGCTTTGCCGCCGCGTCAAGCGCACAATCGCACGTCTGCAACACGCCCATGATTTAACCATTGTTTGTCAAAATATTAAACCACAGTTTGATTGTGTTCGCTGCCCCGCATTGCTATGAGGGGCGGAACAAATTTGGAAAACACCCACGTGATACAACGCCTCTATGACTGGACGCTGAGTAAAGCCCAAAGCCCGGCCAGCGAAAAATGGCTGGCAGGCATATCCTTTGCCGAATCCAGTTTTTTCCCACTGCCGATCGATCTGATGCTGATCCCGATGATCCTGGCCAACCGGCTGAAGGCATGGCGGCTGGCGACCATCACGCTTATCACGTCAGTATTCGGCGGCATTGCAGGCTACGCTATCGGCGCATTTTTCTATGAGGTTATCGGCAAACCGATCATCGATTTTTATGGCTATCAGGAACAGTTCATCACCCTGCAAGACACATTCGCCGAATGGGGCGTTTTATTCGTTTTGGTGGCGGGTTTCACCCCCATTCCGTTCAAGCTGGTGACAATCACCGCAGGCGCAGTTTCCATGAACCCGCTATTGTTTGTGCTAACCTCAATCCCGGCGCGCGGCGCACGCTTTTATCTGGTAGCAGCTCTGTTGTGGAAATTCGGCGACCCGATCAAGGACTTTATCGAAAAACGGCTGGGCCTTGTTACCACCGCCATGATGGTGCTTGGCATCGGCGGGTTTGTCGTGATCAAATATATATGAAGGCACCCAAAATGAGAAAAATGCTATGAGCTCACCCCTTTTATCCCTGCCAAAACGCGATCCGGTGCTGTTTGCTGGCATCGCTGCGACCGTTATTCTGGCCAGTGCGTTTGGCTTCCAGCTTGCCGGTTACCATCCCTGCGAAATGTGCTGGTGGCAGCGTTATCCCTATATGGCGATCATGGCTGTCGCACTGATTGCAACCGCAATGCCCAGCATTCCGCGCAAGCCAACCCTGTTGTTGCTGGCGCTGTTGTTTGCTGTTGATGCCGGGCTTGCCGGGTATCATGCAGGCGTGGAGCAACGCTGGTGGGAGGGCATTACAACCTGTTCCAGCTTCGTGGAAGTGACCGACAACGTCAACGACGCACTGGACGCGATTATGAATGCGCCGCTGATACGGTGCGACGAAATAGCATGGTCCTTGTTTGGTATCTCCATGGCGGGTTATAACTTCCTTCTGGCGACAGCCATGACAGTATTTTGCCTGCGCCGCTTTAAGAATAGTTGACCAACAAACCCATAAACCAACAGGCCAAGCATGCCCGAGACGAAAAGCAAGTTAAGTGACCGGCCAATACCGGCAAATCCGCTTCCGGGGGACCGTTCCCGCGCGGAGGAAACCGAGCGCATGGTACGGGTAGACCATGCCGGTGAATTTGGGGCCGTGCGCATTTATGCGGGCCAGCGGGCGATACTGGGTGAAGGCCACCCCAAGGCCGGTCTGCTGCGTCATATGCACGAGCAGGAAAAGGTCCATCTGGCCAAATTTGACCAGATCATCAACGAACGAGGCGTGCGCCCGACCATCATGGCCCCCTTGTGGGACATCGCCGGTTTTGCCCTTGGCGCCACGACCGCGCTGATGGGCGAGAAAGCCGCCATGGCCTGCACCCAGGCAGTCGAGGAAGTGATCGACGAACATTATGAAAGCCAGCGCGCCAAACTGAAAGATCAGGACCCTGAGCTTGAAGACGTGATCGAAACCTTCCAGGCCGAAGAGGTGGAGCACAAGCGTATCGCCGAGGAAAACGGTGCCGAAGAGGCGGTTGGTTACCCGGTACTGTCTGCCACCATCAAGGCCGGATGCCGCGCCGCTATCTGGATTTCCAAGCGGGTCTGAGTATCAACTTACTATTGTGCAATCACTGCTAGCGGGTATTGAAGCCCGCTTCCCAGTTTTTGGCCTCGAACATTTTCACCGGCTTTGCCTTGGCCCGCGTGTAATTATCGGGCGGGGTCTCCGGTGCACTGGCATGCTTCCAGCGGCCATCAGCGGAAATATGCAAACATTCTGTGTCCGGGTCGGCGGTGCCAATTGTCCGGTCTTTCATCTTGTTCCAGACCATCGCTTTATACATAAAGCTTGACGAGTCCCTGAGTTCACCAAACCAGTTGGGATGAATGCGCAGCTCCACATAAGTGCCGTCAAACTTTAGCCCGCGCTCGTAAGCGCTGTTGATCATCCACAAAAGCGCACGGTCCGAGAGGCCGCCATCGGCGTAACCGCCGCCCACGTTGGAATGCACGCCCGGAAACCATGCCTGAAGCAGGCTCTGGTCGTCTGCCAGATTGTCCGGGCTCCACAGCGTCGGCGCAAAGGGGCCGCGCCGCTCGTTAATGGCAACCGCGTGACAGGCGTGGCTGATATGCCCGCCCAGCGTTACATCATGAAAACCGCTGCGCTTTCTGGTCCACCAGCCCAGCGGCCCGGTTGTGGGCACACCCAGCGCACCGACCGTGTCCCATACACCGATAAAATGCACCTTGCCAGCGTGGGAGCTGTATGCCGCTTTGAAAGTGTCTGCCAGGCCCTCGCGCTCGGCTTTCTTTTTACAGCGATAGGCCGTTTTGGCGTCCTCGATCAGCTTGTCCGTTGCCTTGGCACCCTCCGGTGGCTGCGCGATACCGCACACGCCGATCAAGCCCGCAAGGCTGCGCGCCGTGAAAGCGCCGCGGCTGAAACCAAACAGGTAAATCTTGTCGTCGGGCTGGTAGTTTTCCACCAGCCACCGATAAGCCTGCAGGATATTTTTCATAATCCCGGTGCCGGTGATACCACCAACAAATTTATCAATCGCGCCGCCGGTGCCAACGCCGGTATCATAATATACCAGTTGCGTTAGGTCCGGGGTAACCCGGCCCTGATCAATTGCGCGCGCCATCTTGACCACGTTGCTGGGCACCTGCCGCCCGCGATCTTTCTGGTCAGGCGTGTTCCAGGTGCCGTCCAGGCAAATAACCAGATTGCGCATGATGCTTGCTCCTTTTGCCGATCAATGACCCCATATATTATACCG
>JAJFIT010000245.1 GCA_021774775.1 Alphaproteobacteria bacterium
TTATTACGACCATTCACAAGGCCAGCGCGTGATTATGCCCGAGTATGGCGGCGACGGCAAAACACCGTCGGACGAAGGGCAAATGCCTTTGGTTGGGTTCCCCGGCCACTGGGCACCGAACGGTATGATGTTCCTGAAGGGCGATGCACTACCTGCAGGATACCGCAAGGGTGCCTACATTGCGTTCCACGGATCGTGGAACCGGGCACCGCTGCCGCAGCAGGGCTACCGTGTTGTTTATGTACCGCTCGACGGTGACGGCAATGTAAGCGGAGACTGGGTTACCTTTGCCAACGGCTTTGCGGGGCCGGAGCCTGTGATGTCGCCGCGCGACGCCGTTCACCGACCGCTTGGCCTTGCTGAGGGGCCAGACGGTGCGATTTATATCGCCAGCCTGATGTCTGGCGGGCGCGTTTGGAAAGTGACCTATGAAGGTGAGTAAACTTATAGGGTCTGCGCTTGTGTGCGCGGCCTTTTCGGCCTCGATTTCTGCGCAAGAACCGCAGACCGGCCAAGTCCAGACGGGCAAATCGCTTTACGAAGACAACTGCGCCGTATGTCACCAGTTTGATGGCGGCGGCGTGCCTTTCATGCAGCCGGAACTGTTCGGCAGCAAACGCGCAAATAGCCCAAAGGGCGGTGTGATTGATATGATCCTGTTCGGCAGCGCAGCTGAAGGGGCGGGGCAAAGTGGCTTCACCAACGAAATGCCGGGCTTTGAATTTTTAACCAATGAAGAAATAGCGTTGATAGCGACATATGTACGAATCAATTTTGAAAACAATGGGGGCGCTGTCACTGCTGACGACGTCCAGCCTCGCCGCAAATAGTCAAAATAAAGACGACGACGTTGATGAAATTTCGGTAACCAGCCCCCGCTTGCCCATTCGGGTAATTGGCCAGCCGGTTGTTATTGTCGATCTGCAGGACCAAGCCACCTTTCGCCTTGATAGTGCGCTGGGTTCGGTGCCGGGTGTTGGGTTGTTCAGGCGGGCCAACAGCTTCACATCGCACCCAACCACACAGGGGCTTTCCATGCGCGGTGTGGGGGCCAACGGTGCCGGGCGCGTGTTGGTGACGCTGGACGGTATTCCGCAAAACGACCCGTTTGGCGGCTGGATATATTGGTCTGGTTATCAGGGTAATGCGGTTGGTCAGGCCACAGTGCGCAGGGGCGGTTCGCCCGGTGCATTTGGGGCACAGGCGCTTGCAGGTGCCATTGATTTGCAGTCAGTACCCGGCAATCAGATTTCCGGTTTTTATGGCTCTGATAACAGCTTTTCGGCAAACGGCAGCGCCGTTTTTGAAACGGAAAGCGGCGAATTCACCCTGAACGGTGGGTATTTTGAAACCGACGGCGACTTTTTGCTCGACGAAGCCGATCGTGGCCCGGTTGACGCGCGCGCAGCAAGTGATGCCTATTCGGTTGGCGGTTCATACGCCCATGAGTTATCAGCGGATACCACACTGATAGCCCGGGCGCGGGTCTACGGCGAAAACCGGGTGAACGGTTTTTCGTTGGCGGTGAGCGAAACTGATGCCATCGATACATCGCTGCGATTATTGCACCAGCCGGAAAGTGGTACAGCTTATGAGCTGACGGTTTATTACCGCGAGCGCGACTTTGCCAATGTGTTCGCCTCAGCCCGGGATGAGCGCACAACCGAACGCGCGGTGCTGGACCAGTTTGATGTGCCTGCATGGGGCGCAGGCTTTTTGGCACGCATCCAATCGGGCGGCTTCGAGTTCGGCCTCGATGGCCGCCGTATGAGCGGTGAGACCAACGAGCGTTTCCGTAACCTGGGCGCAGGCTTTACCCGCCAACGCCGGGCGGGCGGAGATCAATGGATTTTGGGCGGCTACAGCGAATATGCGGCTTCTGGCGATTGGGGAGACCTGTCGGCCACCGTCCGCCTGGATCGCTGGCGTACCTTTAATGGCGAACGGCTAGAGACCAATATCGCTGACGGTTCGCTTGTACGCCAGGACGTGGTGCCCAACCGCGCTGACTGGATTGGCAGTGGCCGCATTGGCTACGAGCGTAATTTGACAGGAGCGATCAATCTGCGTGCAGCGGCGTTTAAAAGTTGGCGCCTGCCAACCTTGAACGAATATTACCGGCCATTCCGTGTGGTAAACGACATCACGGAGGCGAACCCTGACCTTCGGCCCGAGGCGCTATATGGCGTTGAACTTGGCTTTGACTATCAACCGCTCAATACGGTCAGCGCCAGTGTGACGTATTTCCGCAATTGGCTCAACGACGGTGTTGGCAATGTGACCATTGGTTTTGGCCCTGGTTTCTTCCCGCTGGGTGGCTTCGTGCCGGGCGGCGGTGTGCTGCGCCAGCGCGCCAATATTGACCGCACCACCATTGACGGCATTGAGCTGGAAGGCCGCATTGAGCTTGATGGCAGTCTGGAATTAAGAGGCCAGTATCTATACGCCCGGTCACGCATCACGGCTTTTGATGCCAATCCGGCACTTGTTGGCAACCGGCCTGTTCAAACACCGCGGCATAGCGCAACGGCCAGTATCAATAAAACGCTGGATGGCGGCTGGTGGCGCGTTGAGGCCCGCTATGCAGGTGGTCAGTTTGATGATGATTTGAACACGCGGCGTTTGGACAGCATATTCACCGTCAATATGGGCGCGGCCTATACGGTTGCCAACAACGTGCAGCTTACCGCTAATGTGGAAAATCTGTTCAACGCACGGATTGTCTCGGCACTGTCCTCCACCGGCCTTGAGACCATCGCCCAGCGGCGGTTTGGCCGGGTAGGGGTGTCTGCCAGCTTCTAGTTTCCGCATCTTATCGTGCTTGTTTTTCCAAATCAGGCGCGATAAACAAGACCCATAAATAAAAAACTACACCAAACGACAACCAGAGGATTAAGGAAATGAAACCAACCAAAGCTATACTTGCGTCATGTGCCGGGCTGATGCTCGGTGCCTGTTCTGTCTCAATCTCGGAAGACGGGCTGGATCGTAACTACCGAGACTATGAAAAAGACGACCGCATCACCGTCACCCTGCCGAACGGCGACCGTGACCGCTTTAGCTGCCCTGAAGGCACCACATCTTTCGTATTGAACCGCAAGGACGAAGGTTTGGGCATGGCATACGGCTGCCGTACAAATGGTTCACCGATGCCAACAATTGGCGGCGACAAAAGCTAACCAGCAGCGGATGCATTGAGATTTACAGAGGCCGGGTTTTTGCCCGGCTTTTCTTCAGGTTGCTGCCATTTTATTAATTGTCCTTGCCTCTTTTGGCCCTAGTTTCTTTTGTGAAACCAAGCAGGAGGCAGCAGCTAATGTCAGTTTATATTATCTCTCAAATTACGGTCCATAACCGCGAAGAATATGACACATATTCAGACCAGTTCATGGATGTGTTCACACAGTTTGACGGCAAAATGCTCAGTGTTGACGAAGAACCCACAGTGCTTCTCGGTGAATGGACCGCAACACGGTCAGTGCTGATAGAGTTTCCGAGTGAGAAGTCTGCAATGGCCTGGATGAATTCAGACGGTTATGTGAAAATATCCAGGCACAGGAACGCGGGCGCAAACCTCAATTCAATTCTTGTGAAGGGCTTGGAGTAAGAGGGCGAAGCTTCCCAGTTAGGCTCTTATGCTCGCCGACTCGCTGCGCCAATTACAATAGCTATCGCAACCAACCCTATAGCCCACCGCCAATCGTGACTCCAAGGTTTCTGACCGCACATTTCAGATACAAAGTGCTGGCAATTATACCAAGGGGCCCAAGGTGTACCTAATTTTTGTAGCGCTCTTTGGGCTACCAAAGTTGGATGAAACTCAGTGTCATATCTAGTTGAACTCCTTACAACTTCGCCATCCGAAAATTCTTCATAAGTAGATAATACAACACCCCTGATTGGAGAGTTATGGATAACCGACCACCTACCATGCTTGAATGTTACTATACCCGGGTGGTCGAAGAATTGGCCTTTTTTGACCTCGATTATTAGGCCTTCGTATAAGTTTGTCATCGTTTGCTCGTTGTGATACTGTTATGTAGATCATTAAATATAATTAACGAATTTTTATAGTATCATGGATTTCGAAAAATGCAAACACAAACTATTGCAACCAGCTATGCCTCAATTTTAGGGCAGCTAGTACGCCAGCGGCGTGAGCAAACACCATATGATCAAAAAGCTTTAGCAGAGCATCTTGGTGTGAGCTTGATGACTGTTTCCAGAATCGAAAATGGAGACACAGTTTTAGATGTGCCGCAAATGGAAAAAACTGCTCAGTTGTTCAACATGGATCCTGTTGAATTTTTCAAGCAGTCTCTTGAAGCAAAAGAAAAGGCAGAGAAGGATAATTTCAAAGTTTTTCAGAACAAAAGAGAAATCAACAAGCATCCTGATATGGCGATACTGGGAGCGGCCACTGTCATAGGCATAATTTTGGGGGTTATTTTATCGAAGAAGTAAAAAAGCCGGGCATGCCCGGCTTTTTCTTTGGTTTGTATTGTCCGAATATACCCCGGCTTATAAGTCCATCTGTGGGCACATCAGGAATTTTTCACCGGTTGTTTTGGCATTATAGCGCTGAACCACATCCGCCTGCAGCGCCTGCGACAGGGAAATTTCATCGGTATAATGGCTGGCGAAGGTTGTCTTCAGCTCTTTCGCCACTCGCATACGCAAGCGGTTTGCCACTTCGTCGCCGACCCGCGCCAGGAAGTTTGGCAACAACCATCCGCCAACGCCCCATGCCATGCCGTAACCACGGTTCAGCGTGGTGGCCGATGTGTCGAGCCCACCGTACAGATACACCTGCTTGTGCTTGATCGAACCATAGATGCTGTAGGCACCCGGCGTGCGGGCCGCTGCTGCTTCCATCGCGCTGAGAATATTTGAGGCCAGATCACCGCCGCCAGTGGCATCAAAGGCCAGCGTCGCGCCGGTTGCGTGAATGGCGTCGGTCAGGTCAGCCATGAACGTTTCGCTGCTGCTGTTGACGATATATTTCGCGCCTAACCCCTGCAGAATTTCAACCTGCTCTTGCTTGCGTACCACATTCACCAGCTCAACACCGTCTGCCTGACAAATTTTGTTCAGCATCTGACCAAGGTTTGAAGCCGCTGCGGTGTGCACCAGCGCGGTGTGGCCTTCAAGTTTCATGGTTTCAATCATGGAAAGTGCGGTGAGCGGGTTGACGAAGCAGGAAGCGCCGTCGCGCGCGGTGTGGCCGGGCAGCAGCGGCAGGCAAGCTGCAGCAGGTACACACACATACTGGCCGTACATATTGCCGCCGAGGGTGGCAACAACCTTGCCGATCAGGCTTTGGGCATATTCGCTGTCGCCCGCAGCAACGACGGTGCCTGCACCTTCGTTACCGACAGGCAGGTCCTGGCCGACGCGTGCTTTCATCACCGCCATGCCTTGCGGAGACACCGGGGCTGATAGCAGGGTTTCTGCGCCTGAGCCTGACGAGGTCGCCTTGCTCATATCTGTCCAGCCGAACATAACACCTTGGTCAGAGGGGTTGATGGGTGCGGCCTCAACCTGAACAATCACTTGATCAGATGTTGGTGTTGGCATTTCCTGTTCCATGAGTTGCATGCGCAGCTCGCCGTCCTTTGTGACGGTTGAGAACATTTTCAGGTACGTGGCAGGTAATGACATGGTGAACCTCTTGTTTGGAGAATTAATAATCTCTGCTGTGTCTGAACGGTGAACTAGCCCGGATTTTCCCGAGGGAAAGTCGCGAGCGCTAATCAATAGGCCTTATGCAGTCAGCTTGTTCGTGTGAACGCGTAATAGATAACGTAAAACCAGCTGAACACACCCTGGATTACCGCCCAAAGAATTGACTTGTTCACCGACCAGGAAATGGCGATAGCCAGCGCGGCACCGAAGCTGACGCCGTGCCGGATGATATCTTTGCGATGTGTCATCAATGTCTCCCTATCCTGGGCATCAGTGTTTTAGTCAGCCGCGAATACTGATCGCGCTTTCATTTGCGCTGCCACATGGGCTGAAATGGCTTGAAACGCTGTAACCTGCAGGTTTTTCTTGCGTGGCTCGTTAGGGTCGGTGAACTTCAGGTCTGACGATGTTTTGGCGATCACCACACCGGTTGTGGGGTCGATGTAAATATACTGATAATAGATACCCGCCGCGAAAAAGTCACCGTGCGGCTCAATAGGTGTCCACCACTGGTAACCATAGCCGTTGGGGTTGCTGGAGCCCGCGTTGTCCCTGCCTGGCATCAGGTGCGGTGCGTCGGGTGTTTTTGACGCCGTTACCCAGTCGGCGGGCACAATTTGTTTGTCGTCAATCATGCCGCCATGCAAATACAGGCGGCCCATGCGCGCCATGTCGCGCAGTGCTACATTCATGCCGCCCATGGCCATTTCCATTTGCACGCCGTCGGTCAACCAGTGGCCGTCAAATTCCATACCCAGCGGCTGCCAAATTTTTTCCTGCAGATAACTGGACAGGCTTTGACCGGTAACTTTTGTCAGCAACATACCAAGTACGTGGGTGTCGACACTGACGTAATTATTATAGGTGCCGGACTGCCATTTGTTTTTCAGAGACAGGGCAAATTCGTTGAGTGAACCACCAGTGGCGATAGTAAGACCCATTTGGTTCACGTCCGATAACGGGTCGTTATAGTCTTCGTTGAAATAGACACCGGATGACATTTGAAGAATGTCTTTTATCCGCACATCGTTGTAGCCGGAGGCGGACAGTTCAGGCAGATATTTGGTGATTGGGTCTTCTATGCTGTCGAATTTGCCTTCATCCAGCGCGATGCCAACAAGGGCTGAAACAAACGACTTGGACACAGAAAACATGATGTGCCTGTCGCTGGCCTGCTCGCCGCGGTAATATTTTTCCAGCAAAATCTGGTCGTCCAGTGCCACCAGAAAACCGGTGGTGAAGGTGGCGTCCAGCATGCTCTCCAGCGTGTGCATCTCGCCTTCATACTCAAATGTTTCGGGCAGGGTGATGTCGTCCAGTCGCCGAAAGGCCAGCGTGCTTTCCGGGGCTTTGATTGTGGTGCCGCCAAAAGTTTGAAAGGCCGAGCGGAAACTCTGGGTCAGCGTTTCAGGATTGGTAAACTCCTGAAACGGTTTGATTTTCTGGTAATAGTTCCAACCCCATGCTCCAGCGCCGACCACGACAACCAAAGCCAATAATCCAGCAATTTTTTTCCCACTCACCGGTATCTCCCCTATTTCTAATTCCCTACCATCATATGGCGCAAACCACCATGCAGACAAGCTAAAGCCATTTGGCGGGTTCGGTGCCCAGTTCACATGCTGGTCGGTCCCACATCATGGGCGTGCCCTCAATTTCCAGCGGCGGCTTCAACCTGTGTGCCGGTCCCCACGGCGTGTTTTCCTGGGTACTTGAGAAATCACTAGCGGTGGGGTCCTTGTCTAATGAGCCCTTGGCCGTCTGTGGATGATTGACGAGCAATTCCGCCGTGCGGGCAAGCGACAGGCGTGCATTTCTGATACCGTTCCCGCCTGCAGCCATAGTCAAAGCGCGCACAACTGCAGCCGCCATCAGATAGCCAGTGGCAAAATCCAGTGCTTGCACCGGCAGCGGTGTTGGTTTGCTTGCACCAGCCCAATGCATGCCTGCATCGGCGATGCCGCAGCTCATTTGCACAAGGCTGTCAAACCCGCGCCTTTTCGCCCACGGGCCGGTCCAGCCGTATGCATCAAGCGATACTTCGATCAGATTGGGTGCGATGCTGCGGCGTGCGGCTTCGCCGAGGCCCAGCCCGTCCAGAGCGCCGGGCCGGTAGCCGTGCACGAGCACGTCCGCCTTCGAAAGCAAGCCTTCAAAAATCGCTCGGTCTCCGGGTTTGTCAAGCGACAGGAAGCTACAGCATTTGCCCAGCGTAATGTCGGGTACGATATTGGCCTCATTCCAGCCAGGTGGGTCGATACGCAGTATCTCGGCACCGAACCCGGCAAGGGTGCGGGTTGCCACTGGCCCGGCCAATACGCGGGTAAGGTCAAGTACACGCAGACCAGCCAATGGCCGTTCAGCTGATCCTGCCCATTGTCGGACTGTGCCCCTGCGCACTTCGTCCCACGCGACCAATGGTTCAGCGGCGACAGCAATGCCCTGAGCGTGGGCCTGCCAATCGGCCCGCGACCGCATGGCGGCAGCAACGCCGCCAGCACCTACAATGGCTGTCTCCAGCTCATCTGCGCGCAATGTGAGAACTGCATCCGCGACTTTCTTTCGAACGGCTTCCACGCCCAGAACCGAAAGGGCTGCAGCGCGGTGATGGGGAAGGTTTGTGTGGAGCTTAATCCAGCCATCCCTCGTTTCATAGTCTCCGGCAACGGCGTCCCATATGGGAGGAAGCTGCCAGCCGATGGGTTGGATAGACAGGGAAAACCAAAGCGATGCCAGCCGTTGATCGACGACTATTGATGGGGCGGAGGCCGCATAACCAAGGTCGCAAATCAGCGTTGATACAGCGCTGCCAACCGCACCGATTGAGGCGGCTGCCAGTGAGCTAACGGAGTAGCATGACGGGAGAAGCGCGTCACCGATTACCTCGGCGTGACGGTCGAGCTGAAGCGCGGATGTAATTTCTTGCATGAGAGGCAGCCTAGCATTTTAGCCGCCCATTTGTCACC
>JAJFIT010000246.1 GCA_021774775.1 Alphaproteobacteria bacterium
GGGTCCGCAAGGCTCTCGATAGCGCCCTTCTCTCCAGCAAGCTTGGCCAGCTTTTTCACCAGCGGATGCGATGGGTTAACTTCCAGCACCTTGGCTGTCATGCTGTCCAGCTGGTTGTGCGCTTTCAGGATACGTTCCAGATGCATGTCCATACCGCTGTCGCTGGCAACCAGACAGGCTGAGGTGTCAGTCAATCGGTCGGTGGCGCGAACGTCAGAAACCTTGTCACCCAGCACTTCTTTCATCAGGCTGGTCAGCGTAGCCATATCACCGTCGCTGGCAGGCTTTTCTTTTTTCTCGCCGGCCTTGTCGTCGGCGACATCCTTGAGGTCGCTATCACCGCGAGTGATCGACTTGAACGGTTTGCCGTCAAAGTCTGGCGCCATTTGAATCCAGAATTCATCAACCGGGTCCGACAACAGCAGCACCTCGATGCCGCGGGAACGGAAGCCCTCCAGTTGCGGGCTTTTAGCAACTGCAGCAGCGTCGCTGCCAGTGATATAATAAACTGCGGATTGTTTGTCTTTCATGCGGCCGACATAATCAGCCAGCGTCGACCAACCGTCCGAGCCCGTGGTGCGGAAATGCGCCAGCTTCATCAAAGCATCACGGCGCTCGTGGTCCTCGTAAATGCCTTCTTTGATAACCGGGCCAAACTCAGACCAAAGCTCAAGAAATTTCTCGTTGTCCTTCTTGGCCAGTTTTTCAAATTCACTGATTACCTTTTTGGTAATCGCTTTCGACATGCGGGCCAGCGTCGGGTTGTTTTGCAACATCTCCCGGCTGATGTTCAGCGGCAGGTCCTGGCTGTCAACAACACCGCGCATGAAACGCAGCCAACCCGGCAGCAGGTCGGCGCTGTCATCAGAGATAAACACCCGCTTCACATAAAGCTTCACACGGTTTTTACGCGCCGGATCGAACAGGTCCATCGGTTGTTTGGTGGGCACAAACAGCAGAACTGTATATTCCTGCATGCCTTCGGCTTTATAGTGCAAGGTAAGCGCGGGGTCATCAAAGGCATGGCCAACGCTGCGGTAAAATTCGGTATATTGCTCTTCTGTAATGTCCGATTTTGGCCGCGCCCATATAGCCGAACCTTCATTGACGATTTTTGGTTCTGCGTCAGCTTCCTCGCCGCCCTTGATCGCCAGAGTGATAGGAACCGCGATATGATCGCTATATTTGGAAACGATTGTTTGCAGGCGTTGCTGCTCACCAAATTCCTTGGCATCGTCTTTCATATGCAGGGTTATCTGCGTACCGCCGCCCTTGTGGTCGCTTTCGCTGATTTCGTACGACCCTTCGCCTTTACTGGTCCAAAGCCAGCCTTCGCCCTCTCCGGCCTTGCGCGAACGCACGTCCACGGCTTCAGCAACCATGAACACAGAATAGAAACCAACGCCGAATTGGCCAATAAGCTGCATGTCCGATTTGCTGTCGCCGGTCAGCTGGTCAACAAAATTTGCTGTGCCAGACCGCGCAATCGTGCCCAGATTTTCTATCAAATCATCACGGTTCATACCGATACCATTATCGGCAATCACCATGGTATTTGCGTCCGGGTCAACGGTGATGGAAATGCCAAAATCACCATTATCTTTCAGAAGTGCGGCGTCGGTGAGGCCAGCGTAGCGCATCTTGTCGCAAGCATCCGACGCGTTTGAAATCAATTCCCGCAGGAAAATTTCCCGGTCCGAATAGACCGAATGAACCATCATATGAAGAAGTTTGGAAACTTCGGCTTCAAAGCCCATTTTTTCCGCTTTTGCGGCTTGTGTCTTTTTACTCATTGCTCGTCTCTCCGAATACACGCGGTGCCGAAACCTCAGCACCTGAAATGCGCGGCCAACCGGCCTGCGCTTTAATTATTTGTCCTTGATTTAGGAACCAAAACCCATTGTTCAAGGTCGGGGCCAAGGGGCGGGGTCAAGAAGCCGGTGCATCTGCCTCTAATTTTTCGACAAAATCAGACCGTTTTTTCTTGAGTATATCCGCATCGAAATCCGACAATTTAAACAACCACCCATGTGTTTTATTGTTAAAAGCCATTGCTTCCGCAGCACCGTCCGCCGGAGCATCAGGCAGCTGGCCCGCAGCACCCTGATCAGCCAGAGCAGCATCGTATGTCGCCGAAATTTGCGCCCAGGTTGCATCGTTAATATCATAAAGGGTTAGTGTCAGCTTCAGGCCGTCATGCGTGACAACTTCAACGGTACCCACCGGCTGCGCCAAGGGGTTCGCCGTTTTCTGAACATCCTCCAACGACAGGCTTGCCAGTGTACGCGCTGGTTCGGCGCGCCTGAAAGCGGCTGCCATTGTCTCACTGTCACCTAGTCCGACAACTGTATACTCCGTCTCGCCCAACTCGCGAGCCAGCTCAACACCGTTTAGGGTAACGGCGCGGACACGCGGTTCAGCGACGGTAGGCAGGGCTTTGTCCAGCCATGCGCCGGGGTCCATTGGTGCGGCTTCCAGGGCACTGACCAACCACGCCCGGGTATCGGTTGGCTGAAAGATGAAAGTAAGCGACCGACCGTTATCAACCCGAGTACCCATTTTGATATCGATCAGCACGCCGCCGGTATCGTCTGCCAACTGAACATTGGTGCTGTCGTCCGCGAGCCCGAGTTTGCCAAACCTGTCCGGGTTCGAGGTTTTGGGCTCACGGCGTTTGGACACCGCCAGACCGCGCAGAAATGCCCGCACCTTCACGCTGTCAGCGCTATAGCCGTATCGCTCCTGAACTGCCCAGCTGTCGCCCGCGCGCGCCAGCGTCATGGTCGCGCCGTCTTTTTGCAGGGTCACCTTTGCAGTTTCGTTGATACGGTCTGCCAGCCCGGAGAATGTGGGCTCACCACGCCCACCTTGTTCGCGACCAGGGTCTTCACCGAATAAAATCCAGATGGCAACCAAAATAGCAGCAAGGGTCAAATACCCGAGAATATTCGTCATGCGTTCAGACATTGCGTTGAGAACCCTTACAAAAAACGGCGTGTTCGACGGCGGCGCACCAACAGCCGGATCAGTACATATAAAATGATCATCATCGGCATCAGGGCAATATTGATGAAGGCCAGCCAATCACCCAGGCTTTCAATATCTTTACGCAAGTTGCGCTTCACATTGCGAAGGGCTTTTCTGGTTTCCAGAAGTTGGCTGCGAAATCGTTCAATTTCGGCTTCCTGCTCAACCGACAATACCGAGTTACCGTCCGGGTTTTGGCCTTCAAGCGCCGCGATGCGCGCCTCGGTCTCGCTCAAGCGGTTTTGCAGTTCATCTTCTTCAACCAGATATTTGGCTTCCGCTGCGCGCCTAAGCTCGTCAACCTTTTCAAATGGGCGTTTTGATATGCCCCGGCCGCGCAAGCCTAGCAAGGCCTCAGAGCCCGAAATATGGTCCGCCAAATTTAGAACAAAACTGCCGTTGCCTGCCAGTGGTACAGCGACGCGCTGACCCATCAAATCCTGCACCTGTACCCAGAAACGATCATCGAACAAGTCGCTGTCAGCGGTCAGGACAATATTGATATCACCGGATGCAACAGGACCGCCAGCTGCCTCCGCCCCAGCCGCGACAACCGTTTCAGCAACCCGGTCCGGAAATGCGGTTTTGGCCGCACCCTGAATGCGGGTGGATAGAACATAGCTCTCGCCGGATGGCTGCATATCGCGCAGCAATCCGTCCGGGTCAGGCAGGCCCACGGCCCGGCTGGAGGCATAAAGCATCGCAGCTGCGCTTGAGGTCACCAACGGGTCAAGTACTGTGGTCGCACCGTCAAGTGGTGTGATCGCGCCTGCACTGGCGAAATTCAAGCTGTTAATCGCGCCAGTGACCACATCGGTTGACGACAAAAAGCCATTGTTGATCGCCATCCAAAATACATAATCCTTCACCGAATCCGGACCAAACCCGCCCATTTGCACCCGCTGCGCCAGCGACGAATCGCCGACCACCAGTTCGTTTGACATTTCAACGCCCCATGAGGTCAGAAGCGGCCCCAGGCTGCTGCTGCTTGGCAGCGTGGCACGCGGATTGACGGCTTCAGAGTGCGGGTCGAGGAATATCAGCGCCCGGCCGCCTTTAAGTATAAACTGGTCGATGGCAAACAGCTGATCAACGGTCAGCGCCGGTGGGTGCACCAGCATCAGAACATCGGTTTCACCGGGAATGGCCGTGAAATCCGGTGCCAAATCTTCAACATTGAAAAATTCAAACAATTGCTCGTAAAGAACATAAGGCTGCCCCTGACCCGCCAGCATCGCCTGTGGTCCGCCAGGTCCAAACTGCATGGGCAGGCTGGTCATCAGGGTCAGTGTGCGCTTGGCGTCTGTATCCAGCGTGGCGAGCAGTTTAACCAGATCATATTCGAGAAACTTTTCGCGCTCGTCAGCAAAGAAAGGAATAATCGCCTCTCCGTCGACAGCATCACTGACCGACAGCCCCATATATAGAGTAGAGCCATCGTTGAGCGGAATACCGCGCAAACCTGCCGCAACCGCTTCGTCTTCTTCCTCGGAAAAGGCTTCAGGATCAATGATTGACAGCTGGATGTTAGCGGAATTTTGGGCCTCGAAGGCGCGTAACAAATCCTCAACGCGTTTGCCGTAACTCAACAATTGGGGAAACGGCGCTGCCAAGGTTTTCGAAAAATAAAAATTCAGGGTTACCGGCTCGTCGTATGACGCCAGCAACTGACGCGTCCCGTCTGACAGGGTATAAAGCTGCTCAGATGTCAAATCGAGGCGCGCAGCGCGGAAGAACCGGTCTTCAATAACCGTTACTGACAAAAACACCAGTGAGGCCAGAACCAGCTGAACTGTAGATCGCCTGGACAGGAATACACGTATTTTTTCCATCATCCGGCCTCCCGCTTGCTTTCAATCACAATCCGGTTGACCCATAGCCAGAAGGTAATGACAGCGACAAAATAAACAATGTCGCCTAGGGTAACGACACCCTTTTGCAGACTTTCGAAATGGCTGAGGAACGACAGGTTCGCCACCGCCAGAACCAGTGTTTCAGGTGCCCAGGCACCCACTGTATCCAGAACCATCGGCAGCCCGGCAACCAAAAACAGGAAACAGACCGTCACGGCCAAAATAAAAGCAACAACCTGATTTTTTGTAATCGCCGACATGGCCGCACCGATCGCAAGGTAAGCCGCAGCCATCAGCAAAGACCCCAGATAGCCAGTTACAATCACGCCGTTGTCGGGTGCGCCCAGCCAGTTAACCGTAATCCAGATCGGGAAAGTCAGCGCCAACGCAAGCGCGGCAAAAGCCAGAGCCGCCAGATATTTGCCGATAACAATCGCCCGTGTGGGTATCGGCAATGTCAGCAACAACTCAAAGGTGCCCGAGCGCCGGTCTTCCGACCACAGGCGCATGGCAATTGATGGCATCAGGAACAAATACAGCCACGGCTGGTAGGTGAAAAACGAAACCAGATCAGCCTGCTCCCGGGTATAAAAAGACCCCAGGTAAAAGGTGAACAGCCCCTGCATGATCAGAAAGATCACCAAAAATACATAAGCAACCGGGCTAGCGAAATAGCTTGAAAATTCGCGCCGGAAAATTGTCTTGACCGCACCCATTTATACGTCCCTTTCCGTCAGTTGACGGAACACATCATCCAGTCGACCCGGATCAACTGTATATTGGCTGACCTGCCAGTTACTCACAGCCGCGATATCGCCGATCGTGTCAGCAATATCACCGCCGCCGCGTGCCAGGATGGTCAACCGCATCAATTCGCCCTCACGGGCCGCCTCGACACCGGCAACCATTTTAATGCCCTTCAGCGCTGCCGCCGCTTTTTCAGCGTTTTCCAACGGCAACAGCATGGTAACAGCATTCTTGTATTTTGACCGTGCCCGCAGCTCGCTGGGTTTGCCGTCAGCAACGATCATACCGCGGTTGATAATCACCGCGCGGTGACACAGCGCGTCAACTTCTTCGAGAATATGGGTCGAAATAACTATTGCGCGGTCAACTGACATTGCCTCTATCAACCGCCTGACTTCGTGCTTCTGGTTAGGGTCAAGGCCGTCTGTCGGCTCGTCCAGAATAAGCACATCAGGCGCATGCAATATAGCTGCCGCCAACCCAACCCGGCGCTTGAAACCCTTGGAAAGCGTTTCAATCCGCTGCTCCATCACTTTCTCCAGGTTCACAGCGCTGGCCGCACTTTCAATAACATCCCCTGCCTCGCGCCCGGTGATGCCGTGGGTTTCAGCAATAAACATCAGAAAGGTCCGCGGCGACATTTCGCCGAACAGCGGTGCACCCTCAGGCAAATAACCGATGCGCGCTCGCGCCCGTTCATTTTCAGATGTTACCTGCTCGCCGCAGATATAAGCCGTGCCGTTGGTCGGTGCCAAAAAACCGGTCAGCAGTTTCATGGTCGTGGTGTTGCCGGCACCGTTGGGACCCAGAAAACCCAAAACCTCGCCCTTTTTAACGTTAAGCGAAATATCGTCTACCGCTTTCAGGCCACCAAAATGCTTACTTAGATTACGCGCTTCCAAAAGAATATCAGCCACACAGGGTTCCTTTTTGAACTATTCTTCAATTCGATTGGCTTCTGAAGCCTGATATACCTGAAAATCGGCGGCTTGCAAGGGTTGAGCGCCAGAATATCGTTATTAAGTCAGACGGCTCTTGGCGCCCTCCGCGCTAGGCCATCAAATTGATCGAACATACGGTCCCGCCAGGCCCGTAGCTCCGCGCTTTCAACGATGGGGTCAAAGTTGCTGATAACATGAGGCCACATCAAGCTGCCCATCACGCAATAATCGGCAAACGCGGGGGCGCGACCGGACAAATAGTCGTTGTTTTGAAGAATCGATTCGAGCGGACCAAAGTTTGCCTTAAAGGCCGCCCTAAGCTCATCGCGGCCAGCGCGCATATCCTCGATCTTGCGTCCGCCAAGCCTTGGCTCCCGTGTGGCCTTGAAATATTCCTTGTTAGCTTCATCGAGTGCGTCATAAATATCGGTCACAATCATCGGAAACATTGGCATAACAATATTGCGGTCAACCCAATTGTTGATAATCACTGCCTGCTCTGCCGCCAGAGGCGTTTCAAACAAGGGATTGCCGGAAAAATTGTTTTCCAGATAACGGGCAATATCCAGGCTTTCAGCCACCCATTTTCCGTCGTGGTTGATAACAGGCAATGTTTTCATGCCCGAGCCTGCAAGCGCCGTTTTGTCGGTAAAGGTAACTGTTTTAGTTTCATGGGGGATGGCTTTGTGTGCCAACATCAGTTTTATTCGCCACACAAACGGGCTGAAGCACACATCAGGCTGTGCACCGCAAAGTTCATAAAATGTCAGCATGGTATACCCCTTTTCAAAGCCCAACGGCGTCACTGCAAATAATGGTGTCATTGCAAGCGCGCACACCTTGTCCGCCAGCTTAACTAATGAGTTGCCGCCGGTCTACAGTGCAGTCACGCTCGCTGATTATCAGATTGTGTTTGAATGGAAAACTGGCCCGACCGGGGGACAAGAGAACCTGGAGGTCAGGGGGACCAAGGAACGCAACCGGTCGGACCAGCAGAGGCCAACAAAAAAAAATATGGGCCGCGATTGCGGCCCATACATGACTAAATTATGGCCAAAAAAGGCCAACTGGAAATTCGCTTCAACCCCAGATCAGGTTTAGCGAAGAACAACGTCGCCCGAGCCCATGGAGCGCGACTTAACCTTTTCAGGCTTGCCCCAAACTGTCACGTCGCCGGACCCCATGATGCCCACGTCAACGCTTTCTTTCAACGTCGCGCTCACATCGCCCGAGCCCATGATACTAATGTCACCGGCTTTGCAAGACATCTTGCGTCCACTGACATCGCCGGACCCTTTAACTTCAACATCCAGTGTGTTGCATTCACCGGATGCTTCAACGTCGCCAGACCCTTTGATGCCAATCGAAAGGCGGTCGGCCTTGGCATCGATCAACTCAATGTCGCCGGAGCCGTTGACGTTAGCTCTAAAGTCACCACCATTCAGACCACGAACTTCATAGTCGCCAGAGCCATCAACACGCACTGCCTCAAGATTTTTCACCGTGATGTCAACCCGCAGCACATCGATGTTACGGTATCCGCTCCAATTGTTTTTACGCTCCAGCTCGATATGCAGTGTGTCACCGCGCACTTCGGTTTCAACTTTATCGATAATATCGCTGTCAGCGGTTACCTTAACTGACTGCGTGTCGCCGACGGTTACATAAACCTCGAACGAACCTTTGTTGCGAATGCTGGTAAATGTATCCAGCGCGCGCATCTGCTCAGAGGCATCGTCGGCGGAAGCGCCAACAACGCCCATTCCCGTCATGATTGCCGCGCATGATACGGCTTTGATCAGAGTTTTCATCTGCAATTCCCTCATAAATTTAACGTATGTTTGTGGCCGAAGCCGGACTATTTAATCGAAATGCTCGACAGGCCGCCAGAATGTTTGCGCACATTCTTCGGGTCACCGTAAACCGAGATCGACGCAACACCTGCCACATTGGCATCAATGCTTTGGCTGGCAAACACGGTTGCGGACCCTGCACCCTTCACGTCCACTTCAACATTTTCGCATTTCAGGTCATCGGCATCAATATCGCCAGCACCCTTAACGTCCAGTGTCAGCGTGCCGCATGTGCCTTCAATATCCACGTCGGCAGCACCACGAATGTCGATAGACAAGTCGTCACTTTTAATGTCGCGCAAGTCACCGTCCACCGCACCCAGGACTTCAAGTTCCTTCAGTTCCGGCATCGTGATCGTCACTTCAACATTGGTGTTGTTCCAAAAATTCCGACGGCCTTTGTCGTCCATATCAATAACGAGCGTGTCGCCCTCAATTTCGGTGGTCACGTCTGCGAGACGGTTGGCGCGCGATTCAACATGGACAGAAAATTCCTTGCCCGCCGTCAGCTCAAGGTCAATTGCACCTCTGACCTGAATTTTGGTAAATCCGGAAACGTCGCGGTCTTCGCCGGCGCGGCCTTTACGGTCGTCGTCGTGCACCATTGAGGCGGAGCCTGCAACTGAATAGCCAACACTGGCTGCGATGCCCGCTGCCAAAAAGGCGGCAAGCGTCTTTCGCCCAAGCGACGGGCGATTGTAATAGGATTGGTTTCCCATTGGTTAGATCCTCTCTGTTAACTGTCGTTTGTTTTATTATTATTTTTTAGGTTTTCGTTTTTTCTTTGAACCCATAGATAAATATTCCATTTCAATAGTTCAAGGTCAAGGATGAAGCCAAATTTGTCCACTTTGGCGCGTGAAATGCACTACTCACCGTAAAATTAGCTAAAAAACCGCCCAGGCTGGAGGCTGAACCCAACTTTACTGCGCGCGGTGGCCAATCCGAGTCGCGCGCGACAGACGGGTGAAAAATCCACGTAAGACTATTTGCTTTTTGGCCTGATCTGGCCCACAATCAATCCTCTCTGAGGGGGCATATGGACGATATTTTATTGCATCATGGGCGTAATTTAACGGGCAATAGTGCAAGCCCGGCGCACCCCAAAGGCGACGCGACTGTTTATTTTGTCCGCACCGAGCTAATGCAAATTCTCAATATATATGGCCGGTTGGTCGCGGCAGGTGAATGGCGCGATTATGCTATTGATCATATGAAGGGACAGGCTGTGTTTTCAGTGTTCCGCCGGGCCAGCGAAATACCCCACTATAGAGTTGTCAAGGAACCGGCATTGGCGAACATGCAAGGCGCATGGCGAATAGTTGGGGCAAACGGCCAAATTCTGAAGCGCGGCAAAGAACCAAAAGCGTTACTGCGCTATTTTGACCGCCACTTGCTAAAAGCTGTCCCGTAAACCGGCACCGCGAAGGTGTCATTCAACGTTTTCGCTTTTCTTGCCGGTCCAAACAGTTGCCTTGATCAGGTGATCCAGGTCCTGCCAATTGATCGGCTTGGCGGCACACGCCTGAATGCCAACCTGCTTATATTCCTCCAAATGGGCAGCAGCAGCATCAGCTGTAAGCGCAATAATGGGAATATTTTGCCAGTCGTTTTTCGATGCCCGGATTTTTTTCGAGGCACTGACCCCGTCCAATACCGGCATGTGAATATCCATCAATACCAAATCAAACCCGCCCCTCGCTGATGTGTCAGCAGCAGCCTCCGCCAAGGCATCTATCGCCTGCTGGCCGTCTGACACCAAACTAAGCTGGTAACCAAATCGGTCGGCAAGGAATTTTTTCAGCATCATTTGATTGACCGAATTATCTTCGGCCGCAAGAACCCGAATATCTTTGGCCACCATATTATTGGCAGCCTTTTGTTCCCTGGCGACGGTTTCGCTTTCTGTCCGGGCACGGTCATAAACCGCTTCAAAATAGAAGGTGCTGCCGAAGCCTTTTTTGCTGGCGCACCACACTTTGCCGCCCATCAACCCGGCCAGTTTTTTACATATGGAAAGGCCCAGCCCGGTGCCTTCGGATGACCGGTTGCGCGTGCCTTCAGCCTGATAAAATGGTTGAAACAGCTTTCGCCGTTCTGCGGGGGTAAGGCCAACACCGTCGTCGTGAACAGCAAAACTGATGAACACCTTACCGGTGCCGGTACCACCGTATGTCTCATCCACTTCCGCGCAAAATTCAACCTCGCCCTTTTCGGTAAATTTGGTCGCATTGGACAGAAAATTATTCAAAATCTGGGTGACCCGAACCGGGTCCATCATCAGCAACAGATCAGGGTCACTGTTTGATGACAGCGAAAACTTTAACCCCTTGGCCTCTGTTGCTTTTTTGTGGGTCTGGGACAATTCTTCAATCAGGTCAGCCAGTTTCACCGGCTTGGGATGAATATCAAACCGGCCAGCTTCCATTTTAGAAACATCCAGAACGTCCGACAGAACGGTCAGCAACTGATCACTGCTGTTTAAGGCAATTTGCGACAAACGCTTGCGCTCGCCGGCATTCGCCTCGTCACCCAACAGCTCCAGAACGCTGGTAATACCATTAAGCGGCGTGCGAACCTCGTGGCTGATCAGTGCCAAAAAGTCAGATTTGGCTGCGTTGGCCTTGTCGGCTTCCTCCTTGGCCAGCACAAGTTGCTCTTCGCGGGCTTTTTGCACGCCAATATCCTGGTGGGTTCCGACAATTCGCAGCGGCGAACCGTCTCGGCGCCTGCTGACAATTTTGCCGCGGCTCAAAATCCATATCAAACTGCCGTCTTTACGCACCATCTGAAACTCATCTTCCAGAAAGCCGTCGCCCATGGAGACATAATCTTCCACCGCCTGCGCGTAATCGATCACGTCGTCTGGGTTACAAAGAATGGACCATGTATCGTAGGAATGGGGGAGCTCGAATTGTTCGTAGCCCAGCATTTTCATATATTGCCGACTGAAATAGACTTCGCCGGTGACCACATCCCAGTCCCACAGGCCATAATCGGCACCGTCTACCGCAAAGCGCAGCTGGTCCCGCTCACGCAGCAAACGCCCGGTTTCCTCCTCACTCGAAGGCGCAACCGCACGAAGAGTGGCCACACAGCAAATGCCAGACTGATTGAGCGGCACGGCGCTCCAGCGCATAATGTTTTTCTTGTCCTGCAAACTGCCCAGATCGGCAAGCTGGTCACGAATCGCCGTGCCACCAGCCAGGACTTCCAAATCTGATTTGGTCAGGAAATTCTGGCACACGTCAAAGTGCGAAAGTCCGATCAGGGCATCGGCCTTTTCAATACCGAGTGCCTTTGACCATATGTCATTAACCTCAACATAGCGTCCATTGTGGTCCAGCGATGCAGCCCCAATACTCAATGCATCGAACACCAGGTCGGCCAGCGACCCTTCGGGGCCTAATCCCGGTCCCGGCTCAGTTTTGTTCGCCAACTTCGTCAATTAAACCGCATCCTCGACAACCAGACTTCAACGCCGCACAAAGTCACACCAATAAGTATAGTTCATTTCAACCGAAGTATAGCTAACAATCAGTTAACAAGGCCAAAAGTGCAGGTGCAATCGGTGCTGGCACCCGGCAGAACTAAACGCTGTGCAACCTTGGAGAGACGCGGCGGTTTGAAAAGTTCGTATTTTCCCATTTATTTTATACGGCACTGAGGTCAAACCAGATCATG
>JAJFIT010000247.1 GCA_021774775.1 Alphaproteobacteria bacterium
CTTTTCCAAATAATCAAATAGTGTCAGAGGCTTACTTGTTAAGCTTCAAACCACCAAAACGCTTGTTAAAGCGTGCCACACGGCCACCTTCAAGAACCTGGCGAGTGCCGCCAGTCCATGCTGGGTGCGACTTAGGGTCAATCTCAAGGTTGAGAGTATCACCTTCCGAGCCCCATGTTGAACGAGTCTCAAAAGTTGTCCCGTCAGTCATAACCACCTTGATTGTGTGGTACTCGGGATGAATATCTTGTTTCATTGGTCGTATCTCCAAAAACGAGGCGTCCGTATAGGATATAGCGCTGGCGAATGCAAGGCTGTTTTGTTCATTTTTTGCTGGCCCGGTGTATTTTCCGTCATACTCACGACTAAATACACGCCATCAGGATTTGAATCGTTGGCTTTTGGCCGTGGGGTGCCTATATGACAGGTCAGTCCAGTGAGGAAATAAAGCCAATGAGCGACAGCACAGTTCGCCAAGAACACCAGCCCCCAAAAGGCAAGCTTGTCAACCTGAGGACCCTTTGGTCCTTCGTTAGAGTGTACAAACCCCAGCTTTTTTGGGCCGGCTTCTTCCTGGTAATCGCAGCGCTCACGGTGTTGATTGTGCCAACTGCGTTGGGCGACATCGTTGACAAAGGTTTTTCAGCCGACAATGCCCAGAAAGTAGACGATTATTTCTACATTTTCTTCGGCATCGTCGTGGTTATGGCCGTTGCAACCGCTGCACGCTTCTACTTCGTAACCTGGCTTGGTGAGCGAGTAGTTGCTGACATCAGGAAAGCGGTTTACGAGCGATTAATTACCCTGTCGCCCGAGTTTTTTGAAGAAAACAGGCCCGGCGAAATCGTCTCCCGGCTCACGGCAGATACCACTTTGGTTCAGACCATCGTTGGCTCAAGTGTATCGGTCTGGGCGCGCAATTTCCTCATCGCCGTTATCGGCACGGTGTGGCTGTTTTTCATGTCACCGGAATTGATGACCTATATCCTGCTTATGATTCCCTTGCTGCTGGGCATCATCATTGTTGTCGGCAAGCGCGTGCGCACCTTATCGCGCACCAGCCAGGACAAAGTGGCTGACGTGGGCGCGCGGGCCAACGAATCGCTATCTGCGCTTAATATTGTGCAGGCATTCACCCAGGAACAATCGGAGGCGCGCCGGTTTGGCGACCATGTGGATGATGCGTTTGTTGCGGCCAGACGGCGCATTCAGGTGCGTGCCGCGCTTACCTTCACCATGATATCGATGATTTTCGGTGCCATTGCATTGGTGCTGTACCAAGGCGCGCAGGACGTCATTGCCGGCTCGATGACCGGCGGTCAGATGCTCGACTTTATTATGCGCGCGGTCTTTGTCGCAGGGGCGTTTGGTGCCCTTTCCGAGGTATACAGCGAACTGCAACGCGCAGCGGGGGCCGCAGGGCGGCTGGCCGAGCTGTTGAGCGCCGAGGCAATCATCAAGGCACCGACCAGGCCGGTTGTTGTACCCGCTGACCTTACGGGCGAAATTCGCTTCGACGATGTCACCTTCCACTACCCGAGCAAGAAAGATGAGGCTGCGCTCTCAGCCTTTAATTTAACCGTAAGACCCGGCGAAACGCTCGCACTCGTGGGGCCATCCGGTGCAGGCAAGACCACTGTTCTGCAGTTGCTGCTTCGTTTCTATGACCCGCAAAGCGGTAAGGTTACCATCGATGGTATTGATATTTCAGAAACCGAACCAACCGATTTCAGAAAATATCTGTCGCTTGTGCCGCAAGAAACCATCATTTTTGCCGATTCGATTGCCGAAAACATCCGTTACGGCCGGCTGGATGCGACCGATGAAGACGTGCGCGCGGCAGCAAAAGCGGCAGCTGCCCATGAGTTTATCGAACGGTCTGACCAAGGCTATAATACCTTTCTCGGCGAGCGCGGCACGCGCCTTTCCGGCGGCCAGCGCCAACGTATCGCCATTGCCCGCGCTATCCTGCGCGATGCACCTATATTATTGCTGGACGAGGCTACCAGCGCGCTGGATGCGGAATCAGAACTTAAAGTGCAAAGCGCCCTGGAAAACCTGATGAAAAACCGAACCACGCTTGTGATCGCGCACCGACTGGCAACGGTCAAGAAAGCGGATCGGATCATTGTACTCGATGAAGGCAAAATTGTTGCTGAGGGAACCCACGCCGAACTGGTGGCCAAAGACGGACTTTACAAACGACTGGCAGACCTTCAATTTGGCGGCGATGCCAACATTTGAAGTGGGAGCAAATGATGCCACCAATATTGTTCATTCATATTCCTAAAACTGCCGGGACCAGTTTTAACGAAAATGCTGAACACCATTTCGGTGCAGAAGCGATTGAAAAAGATTACGGGGCGGACGCCAACCATACCTCTGCCTTAGTGAAAACTTATATCTACGGCACTGAGACAATCGACCAATTTGGCTTTCACAAAGCATTCTCTCAAGCGGACAAAAAATGGTTAACCGGCCATTTTAACGCGGACCGCTATCTACATCTTATGGGGTGTCAGAATACTCTTGCGTTCGTACGCGATCCGGTTGAGCGAGTGATCTCCGAATATCTATACAGGAAACGACAGTTCGGCATGGACCGGTCACTGGAGGATTTCTACCGGGACCCAGACGAAACCAACAAACAATATCGCATGATCGGCGAGTATCCCTGGCAGGCTTTTCGGCTTGTCGGCACCCAGGCGCGCTACAATGATTGCCTGGATCTCATCAACAAGACCTTTGACCTCACCTTCGGCGATATTCAATCCAATCGGCGGTCCGATCAGACACATCTTGACATCAGCGATGACGATAAGGCTGAAATTCGGCGTTGGAACGAGCGGGACTGTATTTTTTATGATGAAGCTGCCGCCTATTTGGAAAAACAATTAGCCACTGCAACCGGGCAGCTCTTTTGCCACCACGATCTTGGATATTCCCCGGGCGAACATTTCATTGGCTGGGCTTTCTACCCCGGGCAGGAAACCCCGGTTGAAGTTGGGCTATATGCAGATGGTCAATTGGTAAAGACGACCCGCGCCAGCGAACATATCGCCAACCTGCAAACCATCGGCGCACCGCGCGCGGGTAACGTTGGGTTTAGATTTGTATTGGGTGACTACAAAAGTGCAGAAACAATTGAACTGAAAGCCATGGACACGGACCAGGCATTGTTCAACTGGACAGCAGAAGGCTCCGCCACCAGCTGACCTTCAATCCGCCGCAGATTACAACCAGATTTGCACCGCCAGGAGGGCCGTTGACAAAACCGCGCCAACAATTGGTATTCCAATAGACACAGCAAAGAGCGGGATGGTCGTTTTGTCCCGACGTTTCACTACCACCAAACTTATGTTCACCAGTATGAACACCACCAGCACAACAAAGCTGCTGGCTTTCGCGAGCGTGCCAAGCGGAAACCATAGTGCCGCCAACAAGGTGGCGGCCGTCACCAAAACAGTTGCAACCAAGGGCGTGCGTGTCAGCGGACTAACAAACCCCAACCCGGAAAACGCAATATTTTGCCGTGCCATGCCATAAAGCACCCGGGAAGCCATAATGAGCTGCACGAGGGCGCCGTTAATCACAGCAACCAGTGCAACAACAGCAATGAATATGGGTGAAAAGCCGCCAGCTGATACAATCAGCGCCAGCGGTGCGCTACTATTCGATAACTCACTGATGGGCACTGCATAGGCAGCGACCAGCGCAACGGAGACATAAAGCGCCACCGACAAACCAATCACCAGTATAATGGCACGCGGCATTGTCTTGCGCGGGTTTTTCACTTCCTCTACCAAATTGACCATGTCTTCAAAGCCGATGAAGGCATAGAAGGCAAGGAAAGCCGCCAGCAAAACGCCGACCACTTCGCCGCCTTCAGGCAAGGATAAAGCCGCAGTAACCGATTGCGGGTCGGTCGTTTGACTGCCCGCCCATATCACAAACAATAGGCCGCCGACCTCAATGAGCGTTATGGTCATGACCAAAAAGGCAGATTGCTTGATACCCCAGGCGGCAACACCGCCCAGAAATAACATTAACAACGTGATTGCCGCAGCGGCGGGCAGTTCAACAAACACACCAAGATAACCAGTAAACCCATTAGCGATTGTTGCCGACGAAACAATGCCGGTCAGCACCACTAGCCAGCCAACAACAGCTGACAAAAAGCGTGAGCCAAAGCCTTTTTCTACGTAAAGTGCTTCTCCGGCTGCCTTGGGGAAGCGTGCCGCCAATTCACAGTATGCGAAAGCGGTAAAGACAGCGACAATACCTGATATCAAAAATGCATAGGCCAGCTTGTCACCGGCAAGGCCCGCAACCTTACCAACGAGCACATAGATACCGGCACCAACCACGGTGCCCAATCCATATAACGTCAGCACTGGCAGACTTAATGTGCGGTTCAGCGACGTGGCTTGTCCGACCATCTGCTGTTCTCCTCACTTTTTTATTTAGCAAGGCAGGCTGTCAGACATATTGACCAAAATCAGAAA
>JAJFIT010000248.1 GCA_021774775.1 Alphaproteobacteria bacterium
TTTTATGCGCTTTTGCACACCGGATGCGGACGCGCCGTTTGGCAGCAAGGTTGTTGATGAATGGATGCCGGTAAACCAGTATATCGGCGGGGTTGAACATGCGATTTTACATTTGCTTTACGCGCGCTTTTTCACCCGGGCACTCAAGAAAGTTGGCCGCACGAGCGTAGAAGAACCGTTTGAGGGCCTGTTCACCCAGGGCATGGTCAATCATGTCACTTACAAAGACACGGACGGTGAATGGGTGTTCCCGGAAGACGTTCGCAGGCGCGACGACGGCACGTTGATCACCTCAAAAACCGGCCTGACAGTCAGTGAAGGCCGGATAGAGAAAATGTCCAAATCGAAGCGCAATGTTGTCGACCCGGATGACATTATTGACCAATACGGCGCAGATACGGCGCGCTGGTTTGTGCTGTCTGACAGCCCGCCCGAGCGCGACCTGCTGTGGACCGAAGCAGGCATCGAAGGCGCGTGGCGTTTCGTGCAGCGCATTTACCGCATGGTGGAAACACCGTCTGCACCGCTGGCCGGTGTCGGCGCGGCGATGCCGGACAAGCTTTCCGAAAGCGCGATGGCCCTGCGCAAGGCGACCCATAAAACCATCAAAGGCGTTACGTCAGACATTGAAAATCTGCATTTCAATAAGGCTGTTGCCCGGCTGTATGAATTTGCCAATGCGATCAGCGCAGCGCCTGAGGGTACGGGCAGCCCAGAGGCCATGCGCGAAGCGACCGAGACGCTTATCCTGCTAACCGGACCGATGATGCCGCACCTGGCGGAAGAAATGTGGGCCAAACTTGGTCATCAGACACTGGTTGCCAACACCCCGTGGCCACAGGCTATCGAGGCGCTGACCGTTGACAGCACAGTAAAAATGGCGGTGCAGGTAAACGGCAAGGTGCGCGACACCATCGAAGTGGCCAAAGACATGGGTAAGGCCGATGTGGAAGCGCGGGCGCTTGCGCGGCCCAACATCATGAAATTCACCGAAGGCAATACCGTGCGCAAAGTTATTGTTGTGCCCGGGCGTATTGTCAATATTGTGGCTAATTGATGCGATTAGCCGGTTTCATATCAATGCTTTTTCTAACCGCTTGTGGTTTCCAGCCGCTGTATGAAACTGGCGGGTCGTCGGCTGCCATGCAGGCTCATCTTGCCAGCGTGGAAGTGGGTCCAATCGCCGATCGCTTGGGTCAGGTGATGCGCAACCGTCTGGTGTCGCGCCTTAACGGTGCCGGCAACCCCGAGTACCGGCTGGAGGTTGGCCTGCAGCAAAACAGCGAAACTTTCGGCGTGCGGCCCGACACCGCGACAACCCAGGAACAATTAACCCTGGTTGCAGGCGTGCGGCTGGTGTCGCTTGAGACCGGCGAGCCGGTTCTGGAGGAAAATTTCCGGGCCCGTACATCGTTTGACCTGGTACTGTCTGATTTTGCTACAGTGTCACAGCGCGAAGATGCCGCAAACCGGCTGGTGCTTGATCTGGCGGAACGTATTCATCGCCGGTTGGCGCTGCATTTTGCCAACAAACCCGACTCTAAAAGTTGATTTTCCCGAAAGGTAAAACTTGAAAGTTAAGCCGCGCGATATTTCGTCCATACTAAAAGCGGTGCCCACTGGCACCCGCGCGGTATTGGTTTTTGGCCGAGATGAAGGTTTGGTGCGTGAGCGCGCGCAGGTGATCGGCAAACAGATCGCCGAAGATCTGTCCGATCCGTTTCAAGTGGTGCGTCTGGGGCCTGAGGCGGTCAAAGCCAGCCCATCTATTCTTCTTGATGAAATATCAGCAATTTCCATGATGGGTGGCCGCCGTTTGGTGCGCCTTGAAGGGGCAGGCCCCGAATCTGCCGAGCCGGTCAAGCTGGCGCTGGGCTCTGATCAGGGTGACGGATTGCTCGTGATAACAGCGGGCGACCTTAAACCAACATCGGCGCTCAGAAAAGCGGTTGAAGCGGCCAAAAACGGTCAGGCAATCGCGTGTTATGAAGATAGCGCGCAGGACCTGTTTGGTTTGGTACAATCAACGCTGTCAGGCGCGGGCCTTGGTGCCAGTCAGGATGCTGTTAGTTACTTGGTTGATAATCTGGGTGGTGACCGGATGGTGTCACGCTCTGAGCTGGATAAGCTGATTTTATATATGGGCGATGGCGGCGGGCAGGTAACGCTGGAAGACGCCAAAGCCTGTGTCGGCGACACAGCTGCACTGGGCCTGAACCAGATTGCAGAAGCCGTTACGGCGGGCAATATGAAAGACCTGGAGAAATTCCTCGAGCGCGCCTGGACGTCGGGCGAAAATGCGGTGGCCATCCTGCGTACGCTGCAAAACCGGTTGATGCGGCTTCATATGGCGCGCGCCCACGTGGACAAGGGCGTCAACCCCATGGAAGCCACAAACAAATTACGCCCGCCGGTATTTTTCGCCGAGAAAGACAAATTTGCCCGCCAGTTAAATTCCTGGTCGTCGGCGAAGCTGGAGCAGGCACTGAATATTCTGATCGACGCAGAGCTGGACTGTAAAACCACAGGCAACCCGGCGGATGTTATCTGTGCGCGAGCCTTACTGCGGCTCGCCAAAGCGGTCCGGTAAATATCTATCCCTTGCTGCGCAGGTTGTGCACGAACGCCAACACCACACTCATGGGTATGCCGATCATTACAACCGTTGCTGTCATAACCGAAAATTGGGTTACGGGTGCCATGAACATGGCCTTTTGCGCTTCCAGTTCCGCAACCATGCGCTCAAACTCAGGCCCCGATTGAACGGGCAATTGGGAAATATGGTAATTGTAGTAAACATCCATGAATTCAGGGTTCATATAGCTGGTATATATGAGGTTATAGAAACCGAAGATGATACCCGCAACAATTGATACCGCGCTGCCGACCAGTATTTTTTGCCACAGGGTCGGCGTGGCTCCGTCGGCGTAGAGCGACGTGTCGTTGAGCGCAAGATAGATCACCACCAGACTAGCGACCATTGACAGGTAACCATAGGTCTCTGCGCTGCTGAAATAGGCGGGGTCGTTTTCGGGGAAAAAGAAGTATGAAATTAGCAACAGAGTGGTCATCACCGCGCCGCTAATCCCGCCCCATTTTAAACTGACTTTCACCATGTCGTGCCTCTTTCCTGATTGGTTGCGCCGATAAAAACATCGTTGTTTTGTTAATTTGCCGAAGGATCTGTGTCTTCACCCAAACGGGTGAACAAGAACATTATTCGACTATATTCAACATTTTAACTTCTGCTGCTGCTTGGGTCCGGTTGGTGACCCCGAGCTTGCTGTATATGTTTTTCAAATGGGTTTTTACGGTGTTTTC